>JAYWBY010000211.1:0-5804 GCA_043781115.1 Pseudomonadota bacterium | reverse complement strand
GTCCGTCGTCGTGGCGCTGGAGTCAGCGGATGAAGAGCCGCCGCTGCTGAGCTCGAAGCTGCCATAGTCAGCTCTCAAGCCCAGAGCCATCGCGAAGGACGACCCCTTCCCCACCATCATGTATTTGGTGTCCAAGCCGACACTGCCGGGCAAAAGCGATAGCTTCGCGCCGATGTCGAGGCCCGTGGCCAAACCGACGCGAAGGCCGCCTTCAATGATCGGCATAGGCAAATTCTCAATCGCGGTTTCTAGGTTCCTTTCTTCCGCGTCGGAGCTGTACTTAGTGAATTTAGTGTGCTCATAGCCAACGCCGACCATGCCGTCGATTTTCCCCGCCTGAACCGTGCGCGCCGATTGCATCGAACTTAGTGAAACGCAGCCGGTCGTAATGAACGCGAGGCAAAGCAACGGCAATATACCGTGACGACGTCCCATCAGGGTCTCCTTCGGTTGCGGCACAGGGACCAGAGTGAATGGCTGAGAATACCACAATTCGCTTGCCTCGCTGCCGGTACCGTCTGAGGGAGCCTAACCTCAAGGGTCCACAGCAGAGGAGGGTGGGGGGACACGGGACGCCTGCCCGGCGCCCGCTATCTTTTGGATTGGAATTGATCGAGAATGGAGCCTTCGACTTCTGAAAAACTCCATGGATCGGAGTCACCATGCGGTCATTTTTTCTCGTGATCATGAGTCTAAACTTGCTCGGCTGTGGAACGGCCAAGAAGACTGCCACTGACGATTGCAAAACCGGTGACCCGACCTGCGAAAATTCGACTGGCACCGGCGGAACCGGCGGCGGCGCTAAATGGACTCCGAATGGTTACTCAACGGATCCGCTGACCGGTGCGCTTGGCGGGCAGGCGTTCACGCCGACTTTTGCGGTCATCTGCGACGACTACGACCACGACAAGGCCACCGAACGGTTTAAAATTTACTTGGCCGACGTGGCCTCGCCCCTTTTGGTTTACAGCTCCGGCGACCGAAAAGACTATTTGTTTACCGTCTGCGCCCCGTCCAGCCCCAAACAGACTGTCGAAATTACGCTGCCCAAGGGCGCGGGCGACCATGTGTTTGCCGGCGATGACACGTTTGCCTCGGGCAGCGAAGACCAAGTTCATACCGTGATCTTTGGCGGTGGTCCGCCCATGAATGCCAATACCAACCGCGCGGCAGTGAAGCTGGAAGACTACGCTGAGGACGCCCTGCAAATCATGGCCTCGGTTCAATTCGACATGGCGACCGACGGCTATAAAATGAATGGCAAAGTCGTCCTTCCCCGCGGCGACGCCTTACAGAAGATGTTCGACGCCAATTTGCAGCGAGGCTGCATCGACGGCAAGGAGGCGGCCTTTACCGAGGGGCGCGACTACATTGAGACTACATTCACCGGTACCGACTGCTCCGGGGCGGCCAAATACCAGGCGCGCATCGGCTATTCCGAACGCTCCTATGTCGGGATGATCGGCACCGACACTCACGCGCTAAACATTCTGAACAACCAAGATGTTTTCGTGAAGGTTCTCGACGCTAACTCTCTGCCCGCGCTGAATACTGCGCCAGGCCTTTGCAACAAGACGGATTGGAAGTTTGGCGAGGAAAAGGACGTCGCTAACACATGCCCGGAACTCGGCATCGGCGACCTTTACACCATTGTCAAGCTGACGGATGACCAGATCTTTTTCGGTGACGTCAGCGGCGCGAAGGATGGCTCGACCGCCGAGAAACGCCCGACCGATTTGCAGACGATGCCGTTCGTCAAGAAGGCCAAATGATTTCGCACCCTCATCAACGACCGAGCGCTTCCTCGCCCCTTACGATTCGGCAGGATCCTTGCATCCCAAGCCTGTCTAAATTGGAATGGAGGCTCCCATGATCCGTCTTCTCATCCCTGCCGCAGTGACTCTCATGACTGCCGGGTTCACCTTCGACGCCATTGCCGAGACGCCGCCGGCCGGCAGCATCGCGTTTTCGACGCCAACATATGCTGGCTCCGGTTGCCCCGCGGGAACGGTCGCCCTCAACACGTCGCCGGACAACCAAGCCTTTACCCTGCTCTTCGACAGCTTTTGGATCGCTGGTTCGGCGAGCAGCGGGCCGCAGCAATCCGCCAAATGCGTGACGACGGTAAACATGAGCGTCCCCGCAGGCTGGTCGTTCTCGGTGATATCGGTCGACACGCGCGGCTATGCCTCGCTTGCAACCCACCAGGTCAAAGTCGACATCAGTTCGCGCGTCGCCGTCGGCAACAACCAGGGCAACGCGGCGTCTGGGTCTTTGCGGCTGCGCGGCCCGTTCGACGACAATTTTCAGATTCGCGCCGAAGTTCCCGGGGCCTCGGGCCGCTGGTCGTCGTGCAATGACAGCGTCACGCGCGTGAGCATCGAGACCGAGATCAAGATGAAGCGAGAAGCGCTGGCCGCCGTCGACTCGCTCGACGGGCAGGTCCAGGCTCTGGCGCTGGCTTGGAAGCGTTGTCGCTAAATTACCGCCAAAAAAGCAACGTGCCCGCCCGCATCGAGCTAGAAAAATAAATAATTCCATACAGTTACCAGGCGAAGGCCACTAACCGCTCCCGGGAGCGGTTAGTGTCTATACGCCGCCGTCTCCCGGTCAAACACTAGTAACCTATTGAACATAAAGTAATTTAGTGCCGGCCGCCCGGGGCACGGCGTTTGCTTTATTGATAGGAGGAACCACACGCCATCTTTGAGGAGGAAGGGCCATGTCTTTCAGCAGAATTTCGATCGCTTTGACCCTGGGCCTGTTTTCGGTCGGTGGCTGCGGCCTGCGCGAGGACGGCTCGAATAGCTCGGTCAGTTCGTCCGCGTCATCGAAAACGGCAGCGACGCCTTCCGCGAAGTCCGGCGCCGCTCCGACGGTCGGCAAGCCCTTTGCCGACAAGATGTGTCAGCTCAAGACCTTCAAATCCTACTACGACCAGGGGTTCGCCAGCGCCAGAGGCATTGCCAAGGCCGATGAGGCGCAGGCCAAGATCGACGGGGCCGCGGCCGGCCAAGCCAATGCCGAAAGCGCGGCTCTCCTGCTGACCGCCGCTCAAGGGACCAAGGACGGCGATGAGCGCGGCAAGAAGGAAGGCTTCGACGACACCTATGTACCGGCGCGCAATTTGGCGTCGGCCGGCGCCGCGATTGAAGCTTTCGACCGGGGCCAACGAGCTGGCTATGACAATTTCAAGAATAGTCCCGACGCCACCCAGCGTGGCTACAGCGAAGGTTTGGCTGACGGGCAGCGCGAGGTCGAAAGCGAAGCGTATGCCGAAGGCGAAACCGAAGGCAAAGAAAAGGGCACGGAAAAGGGCTTGGACGAAGGCAAGGAAGCGGGCCAGCAAGACGGAGAGCGCGAGGGAGAAATTGATGGCGAGGTGTGGCACAACCTCCGGTGCTCGAGCCAATCCCAAGCCGGCGGCCTTGAACTAACTGCCGCGAAATCGACGACGACCAAGAAGCCCAAGGTACCTTTGCCGAACGCCATCGTCTGTCCCGAAATCGGCTCGTTAAACGGCAAGTCTAGCAACGCACTCTTTGTCTCCGCAGTCGACTCCCAAGCGTATTGTGTGCAGCTGGCTTGCAGCAAAGTTTCCAACCCAACAAAAAAGGTTTCCGAGGCCGCTTACACCAGTGCTTTCGACCGGGCCTTCAGCTCCGCTAAGAAGCTGAACGTCGCCTATTGGTCGGCCTACCAGACGGCCTATCAGCCCTCGTTTAAAATCGGCCAGGCCGATGGGACCAAGCAAGGCAGGGAAGAGGGCACGCGGGAGGGGACTGAAGCCGGTTACGACAAAGGCTTCGAAAAGGGCACGGAGCAGGGCAACGAAGAGGCCGAAGCCAAAGGTCGCGCTGCCGGGCGCGAA
Source organism: Pseudomonadota bacterium (assembly GCA_043781115.1). GTDB lineage: Bacteria > Bdellovibrionota_B > Oligoflexia > Oligoflexales > CAIYRB01 > CAIYRB01. Next base: position 1,933 of record JAYWBY010000211.1, on the reverse strand, counting down.
GCGGGCCGCAACGATTTCAGCGTCAAAGCAGCGGCGCACGAAAAAGGATACCAAGCCGCCTTTGGTCCCGCCGAGAAGGCCGCTTACCACGCCGGATATGACATGACCCACCTGCCGGCCTTCAACAACTCTAGCCTCATGAAGTCTGCTGAACCTTGCGAAGGCTGACTGATGCCTCCTACGCTCGGGCGGGGCTCGGCGACCAACAAGCCGCAGCTTTCGCCCAAATGCTCTTGCTTCAGATGGGCTGAATTTATAACTTCGAACTATGGACATAGAAAAAATCTCGGGGTGCTCGGCGGCCTATCAAGACGAGGTTGCTCGTTCGCTTGGGCCTCTTGGCGCGAGTCATGGGCTCATTACAGAACTCAAGTGCCACGAAATTTTGCGCATGGCCCGGGCTAGGCTCCCCTCACTTGAGAATGCCAGCGCTTTGGACGTCGGCTGCGGCATTGGGCTGACCGATCGCCTGCTGGTCAATTCATTCGCCAAGCTGGAAGGCATCGACCCGTCGCCGGCCGCCATCGCCTCCGCGCGGCAACACAATCCCTCCGTCAATTACCAAGTCGCCAGCGGCGTGGCCTTACCTCACGACGACGGCGTCTTCGACGTGGCATTTACGCTCTGCGTACTACATCACGTCGAACCCTCGGCTCGTCATCAGGTCGTCCGGGAAATGGCGCGCGTCGTCAAACCGGGTGGTCTCGTAATAGTCGGAGAACATAACCCCTGGAACCCGGCGACCAGACTCGCCGTTTATCGATGCCCGCTCGATGAAGGCGCCATTTTGCTGCGCCGCCCCGAAATCTCTCGGCTCCTAACCGACGCCGACCTCGTCGTCGCGGACGATCGTTTCATTCTTCTCTTTCCGTGGCGCGGACCCTTGTGGAGGCGCGTGGAAGGTGCCCTGAAGAATCTGCCTTTCGGCGCTCAGTCCCTGACCTGCGGCGTGAAACCGAGCGACGGCGCGCCGTGAGCTAGTAAATATTTTTCTCCAAAAGAAACAGCACCGCATTGAACGCCATCCAAGAGGACGCCAAAATGGTCGTGGCCATGCGCAGCGTCGGGCGATTCGCCAGCAGGTGCCCCCCGTAGATATAAAACGGCAGCGCCAGCATCAAGTAGCGCGACGTCCCCAATATCCAGTTTGAGCTCAAAGTAAGAATTATTACGCCGAAGCCAAAAATCCAAAGCTCCCGCCTGACGAAACGCCAGGCGAAAGCGTGTGCCAGTGAGACTGCAACGAGGAAGAGCAAATCAATGCGCCAAAAGACGGCCTCTGAATTGAACGCCTCGGTGACCAACAGCTCGAGTCCGACCCAGGGTGGTGCTCCCACTTTTTGCCACCCGATCCGGCTCGCCGTGAACATGGCAAAGGGGTCGTTGAATCTGTACTGAAGGTAGCCAACGTACATTGACAAGGGAATCAGCATCAATGCCAGCAGCCCGAAACTCCGCGTCCAGTGCACGCGCTGGCGCTCTCGCCAAAATACGTAGGCAAATGCCGGCAAAAGAATGACTCCCGTCATTCGCGTCACCGGACAAAGCGACCCCACCAAAGCGGCCGCCCCAAAACGTCGCTCGCGAAGCAGCAGGAAGGTGATGCTGAGAAGCATGAAGAATAGACTCTCGGTATAGGTGGCCGAGAGGAAGACGGACATCGGAAAAGTCACAAACAACAAGGACGCATTATCCGCTACTTCACGCCCGTGCTCTCGTTCGACGTACGTGTGAAAGGCCAAGATCCCGGCCAAGCCAAAGACGAAGCAAAGAGCATGCGCAGCCACGACCGGGTCGAGTCCGGTAAAAAATGTGAGGGCTCTGATGCAGGCGGGAAAAAGAGGATAAAACGCCACGAGGTTCCCGTCCGCGCCTTCGCCGGCCAAGGTGTAGCCCGTCTTGGCAATGCGGACGTAGTGATCCGCATCCCACG
>JAYWBY010000210.1:0-2013 GCA_043781115.1 Pseudomonadota bacterium | reverse complement strand
CAAAGGTGGTAGAGCGGGCCGATAGCTTGTCAGCTGCGCCGGAGTGGGCCTCCCTTACAACTTCAGTACATGAAGCTGCGGGTAAAAAATATTTCCTGGGCTACATCGAGGTCGAAGGAGATGCTTCCAAGTCGGCAGCACTCAATATGGCAGACGAGAAAGCACTATCAGAGCCGATGCGGGCTTTGGTCGATAGCTTCTTGGACCAAAATCAAGTCGGCGAAGAACTAAGAAAAGAGGCTTCGGTTGGCCAACGAGTAATCTCGGCCACTCGCGGCTACCGACCACCCATGCCGGGGCTTACGGTTGTCAAGCGCTACTGGGAGACGGTACTGGTGCCAGGCGCTCAGGAGGGCGGTGAGCGCATCGAATTGCGCGTGTTCGCCCTCGCGGAAATCCCCGTCGCCGAGTTTGAGAAAGCCAAGAAAGATTACCTCCATCGGCTGGCCGGTAACTCAGAGATTAAAAAAGTACTTGCCGATGTTGGTGCCAAGCAACGCGACGAGGTGATGAAAGGAACCGAGACAACGGAAAACGGCGACGACGAGAAGGCTCATTGAATCATAGGGTGACTCGATGCAAATGGGTCGCGACATTCAAAGCTGTTTGACGGTATCACCGAGGCTCGCCTTTATTGCCCGCTTCATTTTCGTCGTTTTGGCGATGGCTAGCAGCGACGGCAACATCCTGGCAGATGATGCCGCAGCAAAACCACGTTGGGCAAAGGAACTAAAGTACCAGCCTTCTGCAACCGCCAATTATCAGGTTGGGGTGACTTCAAATGCCCAGACGCCGGAGGCTGGGTTATCAAAGGCGTATAACAACGCCATAGCAAATCTCTTGCGTGCGACGTTCCCTGAGCGACAGCGCCTTCAGGAATCGTCGAGCGAGCGTTTGCGCGGCTCTGACTACTCGCGCCAATATGATTTGGACACCGGCGATATACGGCTCACTGGAGTTGAGGAGGCCACGGACCTTGGCTCTCCTTTTATTGAAACCAAGGAGAAGGACGGACAAGAGATTTATAACGTTTACCGCCTACTCAGGTGGAAAGTGGCGGACATAGAAGCGGAACATCGCCGCTTGAGCGTCGAAGGTCGCGGCACGGGTCAACCAGCCGTAGTCGTCAGTGCAAGGCTCGGAAGTCAAGCTGGGACATCCGGCGAATTGAACGTATTTACGGAGCCGCCAGGCGCAGACATAACTCTGGACGGTTCCTTCATTGGGAAGTCCCCAAGCCAATTCAAAATGGTCGGGGCCGGCACTTATGACCTCACGCTCAGCCTCGATGGGTATGAATTTAAAAAAGAGTCCGTCACAGTCGTGCCAGGGCAGACACAGAGTCTCAAAACCAAGCTAACAAAGCTCATCGGCGAATTAAGCATTAGTTCTTCACCTGATGGTGCCCGCGTTTTGGTAGACGGAATCCCGTTGAAGCAACGCACGCCAGCCACGGTCAAACTGAATGTTGGCGAGCATCTAGTAAGAGTCGAGATAGCAGATTTCCAGTCCGAAAGCCGATCGATCCGTCTGGATTCCTTTTCGGTTCCAATGGAATTTTCGTTGAAGTATGAGCCAGGAATTTTGTCGGTAACATCCGAACCAAGCGGTGCCATGGTTCGAGTTGATGGCAATGAATTGCCTGGCTCGACGCCTCGGTACAACCTGCGTGTTCCAGGCGGCGCAAGGGACGTGACCGTATCAAAAAATGGTTACGAAACATTCACTGCGCGAGTAACAGTACTCAAGAGCAAGGGACAATCAATTCGCGCCAAACTGGTCCCACTCCAGATCAACTCTAAAACCCCGTCATCACTTTCGCCCTCGCTTTCAAAATCGGATTCGCAAAGGCCGGCGCTTTCGGCAAAAGAAAAGGGCTACTTCCGGGTTGCCGGTGGCATGGTGATTCTTGGTGGCGTCGTGGCTCTCATTACGGCTAGCCAGGAGCGGGCTGAATCGAAAGCCTCGTATCGTGATTACCGGAACGCTAAGAACTCCTCTGATGCCGTGGAA
>JAYWBY010000209.1:0-5827 GCA_043781115.1 Pseudomonadota bacterium | reverse complement strand
GGGGTTCGTGCATTTCCCTTGAACCGGGCTCATGGGAACTGAGCGGCATCGAGGGCGGATTGGCCATGGTGCCGCCGCCTTTTAAGTCGAGGCCCGGGAGTTCGGCGCTAGTCAGCGCGACGCCATTGGTTTGCGCGTAATTGTAGATTCCTTGGAGGACTTTCGCCAGAGTCGGCACGGTCGCTTGTGCCGACTCCTGATAGATCACTAAGGGAAAGGTCAGCTCGGCGTCGGGGTCCTTGCGGCCGAGTTCGACGGTTTCCTTGAACAAGGCCAGCATCTTTTCCGCGGTAAGGTAATCAACGGCGGCGTTGCTCAGTGGCACCTCCTGAAGGAGGCCGCCGTTGGTGCTGAGCTGGAAGGCTTGGCTGTGGGGAGTCACGGTCGGCCAAATGCCCTTCACCCATTGATAAAGAGGAAAGCGCAGCGCGCGCTCGACCAAAAGTTCCGGAGCGACGGCGGAGAAGTCGTAGTGCACCCCGGCCCGCGCCGAGGCGCTCAAGACTTCGGGAGCCGCGACCCAACCTTCGGTGATGATGCCCTGGGGGCGGCCGAAATCGGCGCCTTCCAGCGTATCGAGGCCAGTCGCGACGAGTTTGTCGAGGTCGGCTTCCGGATAGAGATTCACTGGCACGTCCAAGCCGCAGTCGGTGGCGCACTCATTTGTCGAAAGACTCTGTCCCCAAAAAGTCGGACCGTTACGAAAGACGACGCCGGCCTTGGTCGCCAGCGACTTCCAGCCGCCGAACGCCATGCCCAGCTGGTCGGTGGGGCGCATGACGCTCCGGATCAATTCCCCGGCCTTGGCCACGTCCACGTCCGGTTTGAGAAAATAGGCGGGACTCAAGAGGTGCAGGACGTTGACGTCGCCGAAGATGCTGCGGAAGCCCTTTAGGGCCTCGAGGTTCGTCGCGTCGAGGGACCGGCCCTCCCATTGCACGACCACGGCCAGGCGAATCGGCTTAGGAGCGTCATAGGCGCGCGCCGAGAAGCCGAGCAAGGCGGCGAGGGCCAAAAGCACGTGACGAAGGGTGCGCACATCAGCCTTTCAAAACTCTAACGGGCCAAGCAACTCAGGAATTTTTATTGCGGCGTTTGCGCTGCGTTCTCGTCAGCACGCGCACCGGTGCCGGGCGCATGGCGAGGAGCAACGGGAACGCGATCATCAGGGCCAGCACGAGGGTCGAGGCGCCCGAGTCGCCCATCGAGATGGTGCCGCAGCGGAACGGGTTGTCGTCGCCCTTGTCCTTCTTCTTGGTGGTGCTGGAGGAGCTGGCCGAACTGGAGGGCAAGGCGCTCGCCGAGCCTTCGAGTTGCGGAATGCTGCCGAGCGTCACATCCGACATGAACTCGTTCATGTTGCGGGCTTCGGCGACGGCGTGGATAAGGTCGTAGTTCTTGCTTTGGAAGAGCTCACGGTCGGCGGTGAAGAGCGCCAAGAGGAAGTCACGGAGACCCGAGTCCTCGCGGAAGTACGAGATGGCTTTGAAGACCAAGGCGTTGACGTCGCCTGCGGCCATTTTGCCCGGGCGGCGCAAGTCCCAGACGAAGCCGGAGATGAGCTGGCCGTGCAAGTGGCCGAGGCGATTCTTCGGTCCGGCCCACGCGACCCATTCGTCCTTGCCGTATTGGATTACGTTGTCGCCGGTTCTGAGGCACTGGCCTTGGAGGATGCAGACGCCGCTTGCCTTCGGACAGATCGATTCACCGAGGCAGGCGTCGCCGGTACGGGCGAAGACGAACGAGTCGGCTAGCCCTTCGTGGAGGACGAGCGATTGGCCGTCGGTGCTTTGCAGGGTTTTGTAGATGACGTGATGGCCAAATTCGTGGCTGACGACGTCGCCATCGGTCACTAAGTATTGGAGGTCGATGCCGTCGCCGTCGTCGATCGAGATCGACGGCAAAGTGCCCTGGGTGTCGCTACCGGGAATGAAGAGCGCGTTGTTCGAGCGGCCGGCCGGTTTGACGTGAATTTTGATCTCGAGCGGACTCGGACCGTACCATTCGAACCCGAGCTTCTTGAAGAACGCGAAGTGTTCCTGGGCGTGCGTGTAAGCTTGGGCCTCGTCGAAGCGCTGGTCGGTGCTCGGGTAGTTGAAGACTTCGCTCGGCTCTTTTGCCTGCGTGTAGTTTGCCGGGACGACCGTGCGGAGGTAGGTACTGGCTAGCGTGCCGTCGCCAGTTAAGTCGGTGAGCGGAAAGTCCTTCGGATCGCCGGTGCTCTTGTTGAACTCATAGACTTTGGCGGAGCCGGTGGTGGCGTCGAAGAAGCCGGCTTGGATGGCAAGGACGTCGTACGCGTCGGCCAAAATCGCGTAGGGCAAACCTTCCGCCGTCATCGTGACGTTCCACACCGGCATCAGCGTGCCGCCCGACGCATACAAGCACTGGCCGCGGGACGTGAGTTCCAGCGTTTTCGCGCCGGTCATCGCCGCTAGCTCGGTCGTGGCTTTTCCCATCGCCAAGTCGAAGTCCGGCCACTCTCTGGAGGGCAGCGGCTCGTTCAAGTCGACCGCCGGCACGTCGCCCAGGACGAAGGTCGAGCGGTCCGAAAGTTCGTGGGCGCGCAGTTGGAAACCGCAGATCGGCACGCCGCCGACGTAGAATCTAAAATCGGTGCTGCTGCCGCCCGTCGAGAGGCCAAAAGCCGGCGACGGCTTGCCGCGCACTTCGAGCATCGGGTTGGTCATCCGGTCGCGCAGCATTTTGACGATGGTGTCGTTGAAGGAAATCTGGCCGCGCTCGAACAGAGAGAAAGCCTCCGGTTTGTCGTTCGCGTCTTGAAACGGGTGGAGGTTGACGCCCGTCGAAGACACCGGAAGGCGGCGCATCCCGTGATCGACCCGTTGAAAGCCGAGCGCCATCCCTGGAGTTGCCGGGAGGGCCAAGGCGACCGCCAAGACGAGCGCCTGAGGGTGGCGCGTCGGGCGGCGGAAGAGGGTCGCTCTGATCGGTCTGTTCATTAGCCGGTCCCTTTTGTGGCGATTCCGGAGGCAAGCCTCCGCTGGGCGTACCTCTCCCTATCGGCAAAAGGGGCATTTCACCTTAGTCTCGGCGGCTTACGGACCCCCGTGGGGCTGAAAGTCCGGCCGTTTATTTTGGCAAATTCAGGGTGTTGGGGTGGCCGTGGGCCAGGACGGCCCCGGTGTCGAAGAGGAGCGCATATTCGCAAAGATTCCGGATTTCTTGCCAGTCATGACTTACGTAAAGGAGGGGTACGCCAGCGTCCCGAACGACCCTTTGGATGTAGCCGAGGAGGTGCGTCCTCCGCGGTGCGTCCAGCGAAGAGAGCGGCTCGTCGAGCAGCAAAAGGTCGTGCGGCGCGATCAACGCCCGACCAAGAGCCACACGCTGGCGTTCGCCACCCGAAAGTTGGTCGGGTTTCCGCCCGAGCAGGGGGCCGAGCTCCAGGAGCGCAGTGGCGTCCTGGAAGCGGACCTTCGACTCGGCGCGCTCGGCGAAGCGCAAGTTGCGCTCCACCGAAAGATGGGGGAAAAGCCCGGCGTCTTGCGGCACCCAGCCGAGTCGCCGCTCACTCGGCGAAAGCGCCGCGCCGCGCGTCGAGTCGAAGAGCGTGCGGTCGCCTACGGCCGCCTGGCCTTCGATTTGCGTCAAGGGTCTGAGACCGAGCAATACTTCGAGCAACGTGCTCTTGCCGCTCCCCGACGGGCCGAAGATGCCGGTGGCCCGCGCCTGCCAGGCGACTTGCACTTCGAGGCGGAAGGGCTCGGGTTTGGTCGCCGTTTGATACGCAAACGCCAGGTTGAAGCGGGTCATCTTGCGCCTCCCCGCGCCGCGTGGCCGCGGCCGAGGAGGAAATTGCTGACGAGCAGCGCCCCGAGGCCAAAGGCGAAGGAAATCGCCGCCAAGACCCAAGCTTCGGCGTCGTGGCCGTTGGTGATGCGTCCGTAAATGCCCAACGCCAGCGTTTCGGTCTTTCCTGGGATCATCCCCGCTACGAGATTCGTCGCGCCAAACTCGCCCAACGCGCGCGCGAAGGCCAATAGTCCGCCCGCCGCGAGGCCGCGCGCGGCTAGCGGCAACGTGACGCGGCGGAAGATGCGCCACGGTGATTCGCCGAGCGTTAGCGCGACCTGCTCGAGGCGAAGCGGCACGCCGGCGAACGCCTGCTCCGCGGCCTTGACGTAAAGCGGCAAAGCTACGACGAAGGCGGCGAGGGCGGCGGCTTGCCAGGTCAGCACGAGGGCGTCGCCCGTCAACCATTCCCAGGTGGCTCCGAGCGGTCCGTGCGGCGCCATTAAGACCAAAAGAACTAGGCCGACGGCGACGGGGGGCAAGATCATCGGCAAGAGCAGCAGCGATTCGAGCAAAGCCCGACCAGGCAACCGCTTTCTCGCGAACAGCCAACCGAGCGCCGTGCCGATCGGCACGATCAGCAGCGTCGCCGCGCCGGCAATTTTCAGGGTCAGCAAAGTGATGGCGAGGCAAACGTCTGACGTCAAGGCGATTGGTCCTTTCGTATCCGTGCGAGACTACTATAATGGAGGCGTAGCGCGAAACCTTGGACGAGGTGGTCATGCCGACGATATTGGCGCACGCGGCGGTCGGATGGTCCCTGGCAAGGCTGGCTACCGCGGGCTCGGCGCCATGGCTCCGGCGGCGAGGACCTGACGTCGCGCTCGTGCTAGCGATGCTGCCGGACGCCGACGTGGTAGGTTTCCGCTTCGGCGTGCGCTACGAGGATCTCTTGGGACATCGGGGCATTAGCCACTCGCTGCTGTTTGCCTTGGCGACCTCGGCCGTGGCCTTCGCGGCGCTGAGGAGCCTGACGCCCGAACGGCGCGGACTGTTGGGCATGGGGCTTGGCCTCTTTCTCGCGGCCGTGTCGCACCCGCTGCTCGACATGCTTACCGACGGCGGGCTCGGCGTGGCCTTTTTCGCGCCTTTTAGCGCAGAAAGGTTCTTCTTCCCATTGACGCCGATCCCGGTGTCGCCGATCGGCATGGGGCCCGGACTCGTCCACGTCTTGAAGTACGAAGTCCTGGTCTTCGGTCCGCTCGTGCCTTTGGCTTGGGTGGTCTCCCGACTCTGTTCGCGATGGCTAGATAAACGGAAAGTAGTTTAGATGGTGGCGGCCGTCACTTTCGAGCTCGAGATTCGGTTCGCCGCGGCCGGCGGCGCAGGATTGAAAAAGCGTCTACTCGCCGCCTTGGCCGAGCTCGGCGTGGGCGAGTACGCCGAAGGCGTGATCGACGGCGTCGACATCAAGGTCGAGGACGGGGACGGCGCAGAGCCCTTTGCCCTGGACGACGCGACACCGGTGCTCGTCTTCGACTACGACAGGGCGAAGCTCGGCCGGCTCACCGCCGAACTAGAGCTTCGCTTCGGCCGTGGCTTGACCTTGAAGCTCAATGAGCTGTTGACGGAATCCTGGACCGAAGCATGGGGCGGCGGCGACCGGCTGATCGTCACGGAGCGCTTCGTCGTCTTGGTCGGTGGTCGGGAGCTCCCGCCCGGAAACTCCAAGATTCCCCTAGAAATCGCCAGCGGCGCCGCCTTCGGCGACGGGCGGCATGCCACCACCGAGGCGGCGCTGAAGGCGCTGGAAGCTCTGCCGGCTTCGACTCCCAGAGGGCCGATGCTCGACGTCGGCACGGGCACCGGAATTCTCGCGATCGCCGCGTCGCACCTCGGATTCGGCCCTTTGCTTGGCACCGACATCGACGCCGAGGTGCTAGCGGAGGCCGAGGCCAATGCCAAGCTCAACGGCGTGGCGTTGCAACTCTTGAACGCTCCGGCGCCGCCAGTGGACGGCACGCGCTACGCGTTGATCGCCGCGAACATCCTCGTGCCGGTTCTGCACCAC
>JAYWBY010000208.1:0-5829 GCA_043781115.1 Pseudomonadota bacterium | reverse complement strand
TGCGCGTCTTGCCGTCCAGGCCGACGATCATCGCCTGCGAGCCGGCGGCGAGCTCCGTCATGTATTGCGTCTTGTTGTCGGTACTATAGACGTAGCTGTGGACTCCGCCGGCGTTGACGCGGAAGGGACGCAGCTCCATGTAAGGTAGGAAGAAGACTTCCGGACAGCAGAGAATCCCGCCGTAGGACGTCGAGCCGACCAGCATGCCCTCGTTCGGCTCGAAAAGCGTCGCCAGGTCGACACAGCTTCGGTAACCCATGCCGACGGGTTTGGAGGTCACGACGGTCGCGGCTTTGAGCGCCAGCGTCTCGGTCACCGCCGGCGAAAGCTTGCCGAGGAACGCGTCGAGGTCTCGGTGCGTGCGAGGAGAGTACATCACGCCGTCGGCGCCGACTTCCATCACGCCGAGCGAGACGACGGCGTCTTCCGCGTCGATCTCGGTGTTGATCTCCTTGATTAACACCGTACCGGTCGACTGCAAGGACGCAATGACGAGCTCTAGCGGAATGTTGGTGGGGTCACGAAAGCGGATCATGAGGTAAGCATGCAAGCGGCCTTTGTCGATGGCGCGATGGAGCGAGGCGGCGTCGTCGACATAGACTCGGAGGCACGTCGGCAGGCCCTGAGCGAGCGCAGCCTTCAGCACGCCGGTGTCGGCGCTCGCGACGACCAGATGCTGGTCTTTCTTGGCGACTAAGGTCGCGAGGTCTTTGTGCTCGAGGATTTGCGCGAGGGCGTTTGGCGTCGGCGCTTCGACGATTTTCAAGAACGTCTCCGGAACAAGGCGCACGAAAGCGTCCAGAGTCTCGGCGTGGAGCATGATGCCGGTATACGCCGAACGGAAGGTGCGCAGCAAGATTGCGTCGGCGTCGCTGGCGGAGGCGAGCCCGGTCGTGTCGAACCAAATGCTGCGATCCCCCTGAACGTCGCGCGCCGGAGCCTGAGCCGCGAAGCGTTCGAGTTTGGCTTGCTCACGCCGCGAGAAGGGCAGCGTCTTGCTGGTGGAAGCAGTTGTCATCGGGAGACTCCTTGTTGCTGGGAAACCCAGGTTCCTGTTGCAGCCGCCAACCTAGGGGCAATGGCCTTGGAAAGGTACGAACGGCGCCTCCGAATGCTTGATCGCAAGACGAGCGCTTTCCTGATCCAAAATCCCATTTGATGATCGGATTTGATCGAGCAGTTAAGTCGTTGTTTCTTATCTAAAATTTAGAAACCGGCGGGAGACGCCAAGGTTGGTCGAGGGGCGCGTTTCTGTTACGGTGATGCCGTTCGCCGCATAACAAACTGCAGGGGGCTAAACATGCGTCAGTGGATGAACGGATTCTTGCTAACTTCGCTATTCGCCTTTGCGCTACCGGCGCACGCCGGCCTGATTCCCACGGGCCTTCCCGACGTCCAGGCCCGCATCAAATACATGTTGCCCGAAACGGACGAATTTCGGGGCTTCGGTTCGTTCGACCTCGCCATCGAGCAAGCCGGTTTCGACGGAGAAAATCTCGAAGTTCGCTACGAGGTGCCGCCGGATCTGATCGGCAAGAACGCACGCTTCATGACGATGAGCGGCAAACTGAGCGAGGACGGCCAGTCCCTCGATCTGTTCTGCGGCGAAACGGGCTCGACGGCGCAGTGCTCGGTGGACGGCCAGAGCCTGTCGTGCAGCATCCGGTTCCGCAATTTGACTCCTGATGCTGCCGAGGTGGATGCCTTCTTGACGAGGAAGTACGGTAGGAACGACCCGCACTTACCCGCTCGGAAATTCGCCTCACGAATCTTCGGCATCGACGCCATCGGCACTTTGGCCATCGACCTCCTCGACTAAAGTCGAGGAATGCGAAAGCCCGCCAGCGGCGACTGCCGTAGGCGGGCTTTGCCGTCGGACGGAACGCTTCAGTTGAGGATCAACTCGACGTTCGTACCTTGGAAAGTCTTGTTCAGGCGGTCGAGTTCCGGTTGGAAAAGCACCGAGTCGACGTCGAGGACTTGCAGATCGGTCAGCGCTTCGAGGCGCTTGAATACCGACTCCGAGATCGTGCGGACCGGATTGCGGAAGACATGAATGTTTTTCAGCTTGGGGGTATGCACCAGGTAGTCGTTCGGGTAGTTGCGGAGGCCCGTGTCGATGATCACCAGGGTGTCTAGCGAGTCGAGACCGATGAACAGACCTTCGGGTAGAGATGTGTACGGGTTGCTGCGGATGTTCAGGATCTTCATGTTCGTCAAGCCGGAGAAGTCACCGAGCTTGAACTCTTTGATTCCCTTGTGGTCGACGGCGACGCGTTCGAGGGTGAGCAGGTCTTCCGCCGTGATGTCGGCGCAGGTCTTCTGCGCGCCTTGTTGGACGTTGATCTGTTTGACGATGAATTCGGCGACCGGAGCGGTGCGTTCGCACACGGGAACTACGGTTTCGCCCGCGGCGAAGGCAGCGGACGAGGCAGCGGCTAGCAAGAACGGTAAAACGAGACGGATGGTTTTCATGGAATCCCCTTGGGAAACGGCCGGAACATTCCGGCAGGGTCGTTCATATGTCCACCCGCTACCCCAAGGACACGAACCTCGAATGACAAAATACGATCGGAATAGCGACCGTGCTTCCGCCGAGCTTTCTTAGGGACACGGCGTCAATGCCCCCGCACCGCGGCCGCGATTTTCGCTTGGACAACCTGTAGCACGTTTTTAATCACGGGATGCTCTCTCCTCGCCGAGTGAAAGCTCGCCGAAATAACGTGCTCGCTCTTTTCCTGCATGCTCCCCCCAGTGAGCGCCAGGAGCGACCTGCTGGAGTCTGAGGCGCTTCGGGCGGCGACGCGCGTCGGCATGACGCCGAGCCCGACGCCAGCGAGCGTCATGGCCCGGACGACCTCGAACGAGTCGGTAAGGATCTTCCTTTTGGGTAGTAGCCCATAGCGACGACTTACGGCTCTAATGTCCTCTTCCTGCGCCGCCACGGCATCCTGAAAGAGAATGATGCTCGAGGCCGAGGCTGGAGTCAGGCCGCTCAGAATGTAGATCTCGAAATAGTCGCGGAACAATTCGACACTGACGATGCCGCGCCGGGGCTTGGGGGAGACGGTGACGACCAAGTCGAACTCGCCCTTGGCCAGGGCCTTGTCCAAGTCTTCACTGCGTCCGGTACGCATCGAGATTTCCACGTTCGGCAGGCCGGCCTGCAATTCGCGGAGAATCGTCGGCCAGTAGTAAACGGCGATGCTTTCGTAGGTTCCAATCACGATCTCGCCGTGGAGCTCGGGGTCAAAGGTCTCGATGCGTGCGGCGTGCTCGCGCACGCTCTCGTTTATCTCCATCGCCAACGCTAAAACCGAGAGGCCTCGTGGCGTTAAGCTGGCGCCCTTTTGCGTTCGCTTCACGAGCTCGCCGCCGCAAGCCTCTTCCAAAATTCGCAGCGACCGGGTTACCGCCGGCTGGCTGACGTTCAAGCGCAGCGCCGCTTGCCGGAGTGAGCCCGTCTGGCTCACAACCACGAGGAGCGGCAATTTCTCTAAATGTTCCAGGATGTTCATGGCGAGTGATAACCAATAGTTATATAGAGTATTATAACATTATAATAACAGATCAATAACAGCAAGTAGTACGAATGGGGATGAGAAGTCCGGCTCTCCAACCGGACGCCGTCACGCCAATCATCCATTTGCAGCTAGCGATGAGGATTTTCCCGTGCACAACACCAAGAATTTTTCCAGCATAGCAGTGGCCCTAGTCGCCTTTGCCTTCGGCGCGTGCCGGCCAACGAAAAATGAAAAAGAGCCAGAAAGGCCGAAAGGCGAGAATCTCGTGCCCGCCACGCCTGCCGAAGCCCCGGAGTTGACGAAGGCTGACCTCGGCCAGCAGTTGTTTTTCGACCCGCGCCTGTCGGCAGACGGCACGGTCGCTTGTGCTAGTTGTCACAACGTCATGTTGAGTGGTGAAGACAATCGGCCCAACTCCGTCGGCGTCAACGGCCAACACGGAGGCAGGACGGCGCCGACGGTGTTCAATGCAACCTTCTATGGCGCAATGTTCTGGGACGGGAGGGCTCCGACGATGGAGGCCCAGGCGAAGGGACCGATGACCAATCCCATCGAGATGGGCAACTCAAACCATGACCAAGTCGTCGAGCGACTCATGCGCATACCGGGCTACGTGTCCGGCTTTGCCTCGGTCTTTGGCGCTGAAGCGACGATAAACATCGACGCCGTCGTCGACGCCATCGCGACCTACGAACGCACCTTCGGCGTCACAACCAGCGCCTATGACCGTTACGTCGCGGGGGACTCCTCGGCGCTCAGCGATGCGGCGAAACGCGGTTTGCAAGCAGCGAACGACGCCGGCTGCACGAGTTGCCACGGTGGTGCCAACTTCAACGGTCAACAGACGGCCGGTCAGGCGACCTTTCGGAAATTCCCGACCGTCGCCGGGACCGTTTATGAAACCCAGTACCATCTGTCGGACGATCTCGGCCGCTACAAGAGCGACGATCCGGCCCGCGCCGATCCCGCCTTTAAGAACATGTGGCGCATCTCGAGCTGGCGCAACGTGGCGCTCACCGCGCCTTACTTCCACAATGGTTCCGTTCCGACCCTTGACGAGGCCGTGCGGGTCATGGCCAAGACCCAGCTGGACTTGGACTTAGGCGGCGACACGGTCGCCGACATCGTCGAATTCCTGAAGTCACTCTCCAATGCCTATCCAAGACAAGCCCTGCCCGTGCTGCCGCCGACGGACGGAACGACGCTGTTCGGGACGCTGTAGGATTTTGCGAAAGAATTTGATTCCGCAGAAATCCGCGGCGAAGTCCGCGGCGATGGTGTGCCGGGAACCTCCAAAAAAGAGCTTTGATTTTGCGACAATAGCCAGTACTATTGAGGCAAATCGATCGAGTCAGCCAACTCTTGCGTAATCATTTTTGAGGTTTGCGATGCTTCGCTTTTGCCGCGTCCTGATTCTCTGCCTGTTGCTTCCGATTTCCACGGAGCTGAGGGCCGACGTCTGCGCCGACGCCGCCGCGGCAAGGGTTACAGCTGATCCAAGCTGCCATGAATACTGCGACGTCTGCAGAACTGGTATCGATGGAATTCACCAAACTCTTGCTGCCGTCGGTGGGGCCGCCACGCTCCTCCACAACTTACCCGCGTCTTGTAGCGCCGCATTGCATGACCAGGCACTGGTCATACTGCAGGCCGCGTCCGGAGAAAACGACGCGGACCCGACCTGGGTCAACCATCTGAACTCGGCCGCCGTATTAGCCTGCAACGTAAGCGGCTGCGTCCCGGGCGAAAACCCCTACAAGATGGCGCTCGATCTCGTCTGTGCGGCGGGCAACTTGCTGGCTCCCGCCATCGCCTGCGGCAACTATAATGTCGGTGGTATCATCGGCATGCAAGGCGCGCAGAGCGCCTGCCAAAGTGCGGTCAACGCGGCCAGGGCCAATTGTGCTTACGGCAGCGTTCAGGCGTGTAATCCGCCGCCAGGCGGTGGGGTTCGCGCTCTGAGTGGAATTCAAGCGGACTGTAATACGACCTACGGATGGCAAGGCACAGCTTGTGTCGCCAGTTGCGTCACAAACACCCAGCACAGCTCGGTGAACTGCCCGACCACGACGACCCGCCCGCCCACGACCACTACGACCACTACTACCACCACCCGGCCGATCACGACGTCGTCCACAACCACCACGACGACGAGGCCCACGACCACGACGACGAAGATGTACCAGATTTGTACCAATAACAGCACCGGAAACCGCTGTTACGCCCCGCCAGGCATAGCGCCCTGTTATCCCACATATTGCTCACAGTCGACGGGCTCCAATATCACCGGAATGACGGCCTGCCC
>JAYWBY010000207.1:0-5840 GCA_043781115.1 Pseudomonadota bacterium | reverse complement strand
ATCGCCTTCGCTTGTTGCATCATCTCGAGCTTCTTGTCGTCGCTCATGTTCATGATCATGTCCTGCATCGCCTTCAGCTGATCAGGCGACATGTTCTTCATCATCTCTTGCGCTTGAGCGGCCATCGTCGCGAAGTCGGGCTTGCCGCCTTCCACGGGCTTCGGAAAGAAAATGACTTTGTCGGTCGTCTTCTCGTGCGAGATACCCTGGGTCGCCAAGAGGTCGAGCGCCTTATTGAAGTTCAGGCCCTTCTCGTAAGCGACGGCGTACATCTTCTCGAAGGGCAGGGCGACGCGATTGGCGGGATAGCCGTTCTTTTCGAGAGTCTTGGCGATGTTGGCGACGAAGGTTTCTAGTGTTTCGATCATGCGCGTTTCTCCAGAGAGCCAGATTTTCATGGACCGTCGGTACTTTCAAGGGCAAGCTTTTGGTCAAGAATCTAGGAGGTTGCTGATGCTTCGTGCGTCGCGCGCGCTCTCGCTTTTGCTTTTCACCGCGATGACGTCGTCGGGCTGCGTCACCATGTTCGAGCACACGGCCGACCCGTCGTTCTTCAGCGACGCGACCAATGACGCCAGCTTGAGGGCGTTTTACGACGAGCGCGCGGCCTTGATCGACCAGAAGTTCATGGCTCCAGTCTTCCACGGCAACATCGCGACCTGGTTCTCGCCGACGAAGGCGAAGTTCGCCGACAACACGGTTTATCTCGGCAACGTCGTGGCGTGGCGAGCTTTGATGACCGGTGGTCCACTCGCCGCGAATACATTCTCCCAGATTGCGGAAATCTCGCGGCATATCAGCCAGGATCTTTCTCCGTCCACGACGCTGCCTGACGGCACGATCAATCGTGGGTTCTTCTTCCGTGACGACGTCCACGAGACGTCGGACATCGTCGACGGCGTCGAATACACGGTCGCTTCCGACGCGCAGGGCGACGGCAACGAAATGAGCCAGGACCAGATCGTGCATCTCCTCTACGGCTATTCCGTGGCGATGAGCGCGGCGCGCCTCCATTCTACGATTCCCGAGGCCGTCCAAGTTCAAAAGGCCATCAGCCAGCACGCTCACGAGATCGGTCTGAGGTTGAAGGCCTACAACTACATCGTGACGAACCCGAACGGCAAACCCGTGAAGCGCGGCTCCGACGCCCGCGGCTTCGCGTGGCCGATCGCGCACGCGATCTCGTCGTTGACGGGCAAGGATTTGGACACGTACCTCGAGCAGCTAACCGTCAATGCCCCCGGAGGCAAGACTGCGACACTCGACGCCTCCGGCTCGCGCGAGCTCTTCTACACGGCCCTGGATGGGCTCTCGGCCGGCATCTGCGACTTGACCGTCGGGACGGATCACCGCGACCTTTGTAGCCGTTTCACATTGCGTATGATCAACGCGATCTATTTCGCCAGCGGTACCTTCGACGTCAAACCGCTCTACATTAAACGCATGGACGCGGACGGCGACTACCTCGGCGCAATCAGCTCGTTGCTCGCGCGTGGCGACAAAGTACCGGCCCGCTACCTCAGCGAACTAAAGAGCGCGTTAGGCACGAGGATCGCTAGCACGACGGCGCCGGCGCTGTGGTGCCGGGAGAACCGGTGGATCTTCATGCCGACCGTTTGTCCCGAAGCGCCGAGCGATACCGTTTACTCGTACAACGGCGTCGACTTTCTGTCGTTCTATGCGGCGCTGCGTTATGGGGCGCCGATCTTCAAGAATAGTCTGTAGGTTCTCTAAGCGACCTTTGCAGGCAAAACGAACGTCGTGCTAACGATTATTACGCAACTGTCCCCGGGGACAGTTGCGTAAAAACGGCGCCACGTTGCCGACCTCGCGTTTTATCGAGACATCGTCAGCTGCAAGTTGCGCCCGTCCGCGCCTTTATAGACGCTCCCGCTGATCCAGATCACAAGCGCGGCGGCGTATTGACTTTTCGTGGTGATCGCATAGCCGTCGTTGAGCTGATAGGCGAGCGTCAACGGAGCCAGCTTGCCCGAGAATCGTCCGCCTTCCGCGAATTCTAGGTCACGCTGATTTATGACCTGCGTATTCGAGCACTCTCCGCGATAGCAGTCACGCTCGTAGGAAATGACTTGGACGAACACGTGGTCGCCGAGTTTGAGATCGGCACGGTAGATGTTGACCCAGAGAGGATCTGCCTCGAAGTGATAACTCGAGGGTCCATCGGTGAATCCCCCACGGCTCGAAAGTCGTGTTGCCGCGGACTATTGACTATTTCCAGAGGTCACGCCGCGCGCTAACAGCCCATGACTGCTATCTAAAACGGCATCGGCGCGTGGTCGGGTAGCTCGTCTCAAGTTTATGGAACATGGACCGACAGATCCATAGAGTCCTCTGAACTTCACTAGGAGCAAAAGATGAGTGGGCGCACGATTTATGTTTTGGCCGTTCTAGCGGTTGCGACCGTCGCCTGCAGCAAGAAGGACTCGAGCTCGACCGACTCTACGGATCCAAACGCAGCGGGCACTCCTACTGATGTGGTCTCGTCGGAGCAACCCCCCGCCGAATCTTCGGTGACTCCGGCAACGTCAACACCGGAAAAAGTTGCCGCGCCGCCGGTCGGAACCATTGTCATAGCGAACCTCACATCTGCATTGCACCAGCAAACGATCCAAACGGGCTTCGTAGTCGGCACGGCGAAAGGAGGCGCGGCCGGTTGTCAGTTCGACTCTAGCGCTGCGTTCGAGGCGACGGGCGGGGCAAATTGGCACTGCCAGCTGCCGCACGGCGCCGACACCTGGCGCCTTGGATCGGTCCACACCATCAAAGTGGGAATTTTTGCCGGCGGCAGCTTGTCGAGTGTAACCACCTATCACGTCCTCAAGGGCGCCAACCACGACGTCAACGGCGACGGCTTTCCGGATGCCGTTATCGCCGCTCCGAACGCGTCCACATTCAAAGGCCAGCTCTACGTCTTTTATTCTAAAGGCGCGAACGGCCTCGACGGGGCGACTTTGTCCTCGACCAACGCCGACGTAACTTTGACCGGGACCGGAACAGATCAGCTCGGCATGGCGCTCACCTACGGCGACTTCAACGGCGATGGTTATGCAGACATCGTCGCGCTCCCGACGTCGAGTGGCCCGAAGGTCGCCTACGTCTTCTATTCGAATGGCGCTACCGGCTTTGGCGGCAGCGTTCAGATGTCGTCGCTCGCGACGCCGAACGTGCAAACGACGATTTCTGCGGTCGTCGCTGGCGACTTCAACGGCGACGGATTTGATGACGTGGCGATGGGCTACCCATTCATGGACGGGACCCCCACGGGCGGCAATTATGTCTACCAAGCGACGCCGGGTACCGGCTTCGCGGCAAGCGTCGCCGTCGGCGGCGCCGCGTGGCTCATCACCGGTCAATCAGGCGACAAAATCGGTCAAGAGCTGGCGGTTGGCGACGTCAACGGCGACGGATACGTCGATCTCATTGCCAGCTCTTTCCATCCCAACTCTAATGCCGGAGCGGTTTACGTCTTCAAATCTGGCGCGTCCGGTTTGAACGCATCGTCGACGCTGACGACTGCGGCGGCGACCACGGTTATTTCTGGCGGGGCGAGTGCTTATTTAGGCGGGGCCATTGCGGCTGCGGACGTCGACGGCGACGGCGTAGCTGACGTCATTACGAGTTCGGGCAGCGATACGTATGTGTTTTCCGGAGCTCACCTTACCGCGACCATGACTGTGGCGAACGCTAGCATCGCCTTCCCTGCTTCCGGAACGGACCAAGGCCTCAACGCCGGAGACATCAACGGCGACGGCTACGCAGACATCGTGATCCAAGGGCAAGGCATGGCTGGCGTCAGCACCATCTATCTGAGCGGCTCGACCGGTTTTGCCGCCTCGGTGCCGACGGGCGACGTCACGGTGACAATAACGGGCAACGCCTCGAACGACTATTTCGGCCCTAGTTCTTTGGTCGACATCAACGGCGACGGTTATCTCGACGTCTTTTACTCGTCGACGGGCATCAGCCCGGCGGGCGAAGCCTATTTGTTCAACAGCTCGTCCACGGGGTTCGCGTCGGGCGCTGCTTCGACGGCGAACACGGTGCTTTCGGGCGCGACCCCCGGAATGGGTTTCGGGGTCGTGGCGAATTGAAGAGTTTAGGAAAAACAAGCGTGCTTTCCTCTCGGATTTCCCGCCATTCCGAACTGTGCAGTGGTTCAGTTAGGCTCCCTTTAATGAACACTTCACGGACGCCGGTAGGACCCTGCGGCTAGCCAAGGCAGGGCGAAAACCCCGAAGTAGGATCTTGAGTACAGCAAGAGGTCGGAGGGCATCGTCACGGAGTCGGCATAAGGATGGTGGGAACAATCGAAAGATTCGACGCTATTATCGAGGCTAAAAAATCGGCGGGCCCGATTTTCGGGCCCTAGTGCTTTGCTGTCCGCATTCGTGATGGGGTACTCCCAAGCAGTTGTAAAGAGTTTTCACTCGGCGGGTCTCTCGAGGTCTGGCCCGCCCTGATCCGGGTGGCGCCGCCTTGTAGCGTTAGGGTGTTGATGCCGAGCGTCGGCGCCGCCCGCAGCCTCTTCGCTCGGGACCTGGCGGCGGCCCAGTAACTCGGACGTTGCGTGAGTTAAACCATGAAGCGGCATCCGAGTTAAAGTGCCTCGCCTCTCACACAAAGACTAATGCCCCTCGCCCTCGATCCATCTCTTGGCGGCATCGAGACTTTCGGGCCACGCACGGAGAGAGGGTCACCGACTTTGGCTTCGTCGTAGAGCCATGCGCTCATTTGGCCTTTGGGCACCCGCCGCACCTGAAATTCGAGCGTATCCTCGGCCGGCACCGATGCGAGCGAATACGGTCGAACCAGGCCATCGCTGCGGATCAAATTGGCAAACTGTCCGGCCTCGTAGGCAAATTCTCCTTCCAAACGCACGCGGACTCGGACGACGTCCTCGCTTACGCGATCGAGTGCGGCGATCCGGCCCATGACGTTGGTCGAGGCGGCGTCGGGTAGTTGAACTTTCATTTCCTTGGGCGTCTTGGCGGTGCAGGCAAGGAAATAGCCTTGCTTCTTCCAAACGTCTTTCAGTCCGACTTGCCATTCGAGGTCCGGGGTTCCATCCACCGCTTGGACCAAACACGATTGGCAGGCGCCCGTGCGACAGGACGAAGGTATCGCGCAGCCCTGCTTTTCTAAGCTCTCGAGCAGCGTAGACGGTCCGATCCAGTCGCACGCTTTTCCGCCGAAATGCACCGTAGTCAAATTGAGGTCCTCGTCCCGCGGGTTTGAATTGACTCCAATATATCTGGATTGGGGATGAAGTCGACCTCGGGGGCATCGGGCTGCCACCGGAAATGAGCTGGCGCAAGGTTAACCTCGATCAGGGAGTCCTCTTTTAGGGGCGGGCTCCACCTATTGACGTGCACATTTATAGGGCCATTTAGGTCCACGAAAACTAACGGAATTTCGACTTTTCTCAAGCCGCCTGGCCGCCGGCCGAATGGGTTAGTATCAGCAACAAGACAGGGGGCGAGTCATGCGCATCGTGGGACACGGCGCCGTCATGCATGAATATCGGTCACTATCCGAGACGGGTCCTCCGGAAAAGTAGCGCTGGGAAACGCCCTGCCCAAGGGCGGCGGGATCCCGGAATACGCGGGCGACCCATTCATCTAGACCGAACGCACTACTAACCCTGGCTGGAGCTTTCAGCCTGCTTGATCCCGCGAGGCGCCGTCCAGCGCCCTCGCGGGTTTGTTTTTATGGCTGCTGAGCTCGCCCTTCGCTGTTTTTGGGGTACGAGCTTCTCGTCTTCCCGTTCGCGTGCCCGTGAACGAGAGAATGGTCGCAACGAGTTCTTTCCCACGATTAAG
>JAYWBY010000206.1:0-15267 GCA_043781115.1 Pseudomonadota bacterium | reverse complement strand
CTCCGACCAACTTTACGCTGCCGGAGAAAGACTTTCTTTCCCCGGTCTTTAGCCGAACCGCGCCCCCGATGATCTGGCCGGGATCGTTAAGCAAGACGCCATCTGACGAGATTACCGCGAGATATGCTATCGAATCTTCGGAGGCAAGAACTTCCGCGCGGACGCGGTCGCCGTTTTGTAGGAGGACGTCGGGCGACCAGGGTAATACGTCGCCTTCCCGCTCCCAGTAAACCCATACTTTGCTTGTGCCTTTGACTCTGAGGCCGCCCTTCGGATCCTGGCCTGGCAGGAGCAATTTGGCCGTTACCAGGACCAAGCCCAGAATCGCGGCCAGGGCTAGGACCGAGGGTGAAAAAATCGGTTTGCGGGGAGAACTCATTAGGGTAAGCGGCAAAAGCTCGATGCCGTCAATGCGGGCCCTTTCGGCCGCAGCTTGTTCGCGGTCGCCGGGCTCCAGGCCGAGCACCGTCAGCTGGCGCTTCAACAGCGACTCCGGACGGCTATGAGGGTTTTTTGTCATGGTTTTCCTCCTTGATCTTACCGAGCTTCTCCGCCAAACGCTGGGCGACGCGATTGACCGTCTTGCGAGACAGCCCTAAGAGCTCCGCGATCTCCTCTTGGGTCATGCCGTCGATGACGCTGAACGTCAAAATCTGCGCTTCGCGGTCATCAAGTCCGGCGAGCAGCCGGCAAACAAGTTGCCGTTTCAAGCTTACGTCTCCGATGTCCGCCGCGTGTTCGATCGACTCGAAAAATTGGTGTTCGTGCCGGTGCTCGAGGCGATGTGAGGCCGAGCGCAAATGGTCGATGCCGGCATTGTGACAAGCTTTGTAGACCCAGAAGTAAGCCTGCTTGTCCGTGGGGAAGCGCAGCTTCTGCTGCCAAAGCCTCAAGAACACGTCCTGGACGATCTCCTGGGCAACGTCGAACCGACCGACCAGGTACTCGGTCTTGCTTACGGCAGCGCGGCCGGTCGTCCGGTAGAGGCGCTGGACGGCCTCTGGATCTGAGCAATCAATTGCAATGCCGGCAATAAGGCGCATCGAGGGCCGCGTCCACGGGATTATTGACTGGTTTTGGACCTCAGCTTTCATATCCATTTAAACGAAAGCTGGCCCAAAAAAAGGGACATGCAGCGGAGGATTTCGCCTCGCCGCGTTTATCTATCTAATTTATCAATGGTTTTAGTGGGCGGCCGGCATCGTGACGGCCTTTAACACGATACGGCGATTGGCCTCGACGTAGCCGGGTGCCGAACCAGCATCGACGGGTTCAGCCTCACCGTATCCAACCGCCAGGACACGTGTTTCGTCAAAGCCAAGTTCGTCGATCAAGAACTGCCGCACGGTCATCGCCCGTTGATACGATTCGACTTGGTTGATCGCGGCAGAGCCGTTGCGGTCGGTATAGCCCTCGACCATCAACATCGAGACGCGCGCGTCGGCGAACTGCTTGGCCGCCTCGCGCAGTTTCTCGACACCTTGGCGGCGAAGCTCAAAGCTTTGCGGCATCGCCTTGGGATCCTCGAAGAGACCGAAGTAACTCAAGGTCAAGGCGGGAACCACGACCTGACGACGCGCGAGGCTGATGCGTTGAATGGTGGCGAGGTCTCCAGCCATCACGCCAGGAAACTTCGGAAAGAACGCCTTCGCCATTGGCGAGCCGAACTGCTCGACCGAGGCGATGGTGAAATCGCTTTGTACGTCGACGGCCTTCAGTCGGCCGGTCTCGATCCACATTGAGTGGTCGGCGGAAGCCACGGCGGTCGGCGAGGTCGGGCGATACGACTTGAAGATGGAGCCGACGACGACGCCGGCATCCCGGCCAGCGCTGATGACGACGAGGTTGCCGTCTTTCGAAAGGTCGAGGTACTGCACGACCTTGAAGACGTCTTGCGGCTCAGGTTCGCTCATCGCCGCCCAAGTTGGGCTCGTCCCTTCGGCGTGCGCGACGCCCGCGAGCATGACCGCGAAGGCGGTAAAGGACCAACGACTCTTGATTCGACGGAAATTCATGACGCCTCCAAACCTCGTTCCAAACGATTCTTCGACCCGAAGTGAAAAAACTTTAGACACTCGCGGGCAACGCGTTAGAATCCATTCACGCCCGGGGAACTTTTTGCCGGGTGCCAATAGGAAAATTCGTTCCCATGCGCCAGACGCTCGCCAAACTTCAGAGCGGCAACTCGTTGAGTCTCCCCGAAATCGACGCCGTCTTCGCCGCGATGCTCGGCGGACAGTTGTCGGACCAAGACGTCGCGGCGGTACTAAATGCCTGGCGGGCGAAAGGGGAGGGCACCGACGAAATTTACGCCGGCGCCCGGGCACTGCGCCAAAACGCGGCGAAGGTCGTGCTGCCGGCGACCGTTCGGCCGTTGATCGACAATTGCGGCACCGGCGGGGACGGGGTCGGTAGCTTCAACCTTTCGACTGCGGCGGCGATCGTCGCGGCGTCAGCCGGCGCCCGCGTCGCCAAGCACGGCAACCGCAGCGTCAGCAGTCGCTGCGGTTCCGCGGATCTGCTCTTTCGCACCGGTTTTCCTGACAGGTTGCCGCCGGACCGCGCGGCCAAGTTGCTCGAGGACTCGGGCTTCACGTTCTTCTTTGCGCCGAATTACCACCCGATGCTGAAGAACGTCGCGGCGGTAAGGAAGAGCCTCGGCGTACGCACGATCTTCAATTTGCTCGGACCGCTGGCGAACCCGCTGTCTCCGGAGTTTCAACTCATTGGCGTTGGAGCGAAGGTTTACCTTCGACCTATCGCCGAAGCGCTGGCCCGTCTCGGCGTCACCAAAGCGTTGATCGTGCATTCTCGCGATGGGATGGATGAGTTGAGCCCCGCCGCGCCGACCGACTGCGTGCTAGTCGAGAACGGCAAACTTTCGGATCTCGTGGTGGACCCTGCGAGCCTCGGCGTCAGTGGGACCATGGCCGACTTGGACGGCGGCGACGCCGACCGCAATTTCGCGATCCTTACCGAGCTGCTCGACAACGGCAAATCGCCGACTCTGAGCGCCGTCGCGTTGAACGCCGGCGCGGTGCTCTGGCTGGCCGGACTCGCCTCGAGCATAAAGGACGGGCTGGCGCTCAGTAACGACCGGCTGAAGACCGGCGCGACGAAGCGGTTTTTTCAGTCTTGGCTGGCGCAGGCGAAAAAGCTCGAGGGCACCCATGGCTGATATTCTCGAGCAAATCGTCGCCAATAAGCGGCTCGAGATTGCGGCCGCGAAGCAGGCGATCCCTCTAACCAAGGTCCAAGCGGAGGCCAAAGCCGCCTCCGCGCCGCGCGACTTCTTGAAGGCCCTGACGCCGACTCATTCGCCCCGCATCATCGCCGAGTGCAAGAGCAAATCCCCGAGCCGCGGCGAGATGATAAAAAATTATGACCCGAAGACGCTCGCCTTGGCTTATGAAAGCGGCGGCGCCGCGGCTATTTCGGTGCTGACGGACCGCCAGTTTTTCGGCGGCGAGTTAGCCCACATGTCGGCTGTCCGCGATGCCGTACAACTTCCTGTTTTAAGAAAAGATTTCATCGTCGACGAGTACCAGATCTTTGAAGCACGGGCGCATCGGGCGGACACCTTTTTGCTCCTGTCCGGCGTTTTGTCCCCGAAGGAGCTCGAAGCCTTGATCCAAGTCGGGCGGAGCCTAGGCATGGAGCCTCTCGTAGAAAGCCACACTGCCGAAGAACTAGCCGCCGCGTTGTCGACGTCGGCCCGGATCATTGGCGTTAACAATCGGAATTTAAAGACTTTTTCGATCGACCTGCAGACTTCCCAAGACCTGCTGGGAATGGGGCGAAAGCGCACTCCTCCTCCAATCATGGTGTGCGAATCCGGCATCAAAACTCGTGACGACATTGAGCGTATGAGCGGCGTCGGGTATAACGTGTTTCTAATCGGGGAATCCCTTGCAACGCACCCGGACCCTGCGTCCGGAATCCAGCAGCTCATCGCTCGACCACGCTGATCCATATCTCCCCTCAATACGGCGGAGGCTAGCTTGAAACACAGCGACCAAACCCCGGACCTCTACAAAGAGGCGGGCGTCGACGTAGCCAAAGGCGACCGGTTGGTCGATTGGCTTCAGTCCAACGACTCGACGCCAAAGGCGACGCGTTACGGCACGACGGTTTCGGGCATCGGCGGCTTCGCCGCGCTCTTTCGTCCGAATTTTCAAGGAATGAAAGATCCGCTGCTCGTAAGCGGTACCGACGGCGTCGGCACGAAGGTGCTACTCGGCATCGAGACCGGGATCATCGAAGGGCTAGGCATCGACCTGGTCGCCATGTGCGTCAACGACCTCTACACGGTCGGGGGTCGCCCGCTCTTCTTCCTCGATTACTACGCGACCGGCGCGCTCGACGAAGAGCAGTTCAAAGGCGTCTTGCAGGGCATAAAGGTCGGTTGCTCCCAAAGCGGCGCAATGTTGCTCGGCGGCGAGACCGCGGAAATGCCGGGTCTTTACGAGAAGGGTCACTTCGATCTTGCCGGCTTCGTCGTCGGCGTCGTCGACGGCGCCAAAATGCTGGGTCCCGAGCGGGTCAAGATTGGCGACAAGCTCTACGCCATCGGCGCCAGCGGCTTTCACAGCAACGGCTATTCGCTAGTCCGCAAGTGGACGAAGAACTTGAAGGCGGTCAGCCGTCCCGTGTTGGAAAAGCTGATGACGCCGACCAAGATTTACCACGAAATCCCCGACATCCTTGAGCGCCTGACGGGCGACGTTTTTCACGCCTTGGCTAATATCACTGGCGGTGGCATCTCGGGGAACTTGCCCCGCGTCATGCCGGCGAACACGACTTGTCACCTACGGACGGCCGCCCTGCCGGTGCCGTCTTGGATGAGGGAATTCATCGAATCGAACCAGGTCACCGTGCAAAGCCAAGAGGCGGTGTTCAACCTCGGCTGCGGCATGATCGCATCGATCGATCAAACCGGCACGGCGGCGTTCGAGAAGGCAGCACGCGAAGCTGGCCTGGCAGTGACCGAGATCGGCGACGTGCGCCAAGGTAAGGGCGAAGCGCACGTGGTGTTTCATTGAACATTGAAGCGACGAGGCACGCATGTCCCCCAGCGTAAATCGCGACACTCTCGAGAAGCCCCGCCACATCCTTAATGCCGGGCAGTTCAACAGGCCGTTTCTCGACTACATGTACGAGCTGATCAACACGATCCGCCGCTTCGACAAAACGAAAGACGGTTTGATGTACCTGCAAAGCCTCCTGCCTCATCGGCGGGCGATGCTTTATTTCACCCAACCGTCGACCCGCACGTTCATGTCGTTCCACGCCGCCTGCACGATTCTCGGCTTGAAGCCCTCGGAAATCCGCGACAGTTCGACGAGTTCCGAGCGCAAGGGCGAGTCGATCGAGGATTCGCTGAGGACGTTTGCGAGCTACGTCGATCTAATCGTCATGCGCTCGCCGGTCGCAGGCCTCGCCGACCGAATATCGGGGCTGCTCGACGAAACGCCGCGCCCTGTCCCGATCATCAACGCCGGTAGCGGTCCGGACGAGCATCCGACGCAGGCGTTGCTTGATGTATACACGCTGCAGCGGAGCTTTCACGCAGGCCACGGCATCGAAGGCAAGACGGTCTGCCTGGTCGGCGACTTGAAACGCGGCCGGACCGTCCGCTCGCTGAGTCGCCTCCTCGCCAACTACAAAGACGTGAAATTGATTTTCGCCTCGCCGATCGAGTACAAAATCGCCGACGACCTGCGGTCGTTCCTCCTTAGCCGCAACGTAGCCTTCGAGGAAACGACGAACTTCCGCGACGGCATAGCCGCGGCGGATGCCATCTATATGACGCGGGTCCAGGACGAGTATGACGTCATCGGAGAGAAGAAGGTCGACACGCGCAACTATCACTTGAAGTACGAGCACCTCGACTCGCTGAAGAAGGAATGCGTCATCATGCATCCTCTGCCGCGACGCGAAGAGCTCGACCCCGCGATCGACAAGGATTCGCGAGCCAAATACTGGCGCCAGGAGCGCAACGGCATGTGGACGCGGGTGGCCCTCATCACCATCCTAATGGGCGTCGACAGCCACATCGTGATGCCTACACTTTAATGCTGGAGCGGAAGTGGCCAAGTTGCAGAGTACGAAAGACGAGCTGACCTTCGCGGCCACGTCGATGACCACGACTTCGAACAAGGCCACCAACATCGCTACGGCCGTGCGTTTGGTCGGCGACGCCGCGCGCCTTGGGGCCGACTGGGTTGAGCTTCCCGAGATGTTTCCGTTCATGGGCTCATACGACAAAGTCTATGAAATGGCGGAACTGGAGGGCGGCCCCCTCTATCAAACGTTTTCAGGGTTGGCCCGCGAACACCGGATCATTTTAATCGCGGGTACCGTCGGCGAAAGGCCGGATCACGACCGGCTTCCCGAAAAGGAGCTCGTCAACGCCCTCGGCCAACGTCGGGTCTTCAATACTTGCTACGTGTTCGGTCGCCAGGGCGAACTCCTCGGCAAATACCGGAAGACCCACCTCTTCAATTTGAACGGCGGTCCCGACCAACCTCGCTACTGCGAGAGCGACGGCTTCATTCCCGGCGACCAACCGATGTCGCTGACCATCGACGGCTTCAAAGTCGGCATGACGATTTGTTACGATTTGCGCTTTCCGGGCCTCTATTCGAGGCTCGCCGAAGGTGGCGCCCCCGACGTTCTCTGCGTCCCTTCAGCCTTCACTAAAGGCACTGGCACCGCCCACTGGGAACTGCTGCTCAGAGCGCGGGCCGTCGAATGGCAGGCGTACGTGTTCGCGGCCAATCAGACTGGAGTTCACGGTCCGGGCAAGGAATCGTTCGGCCACTCGATGATCGTCGATCCGTGGGGGACCGTTCTTGCCGACACCGGTATTCAAGTCGGCATCGCGATCGCCAAGATTTCGAAACAAAAGCTCGGAGAAATCAGGGCTAAGCTCCCGGCGCTGGCCAATCGTCGGCCAAATCTTTACGGCTGATACCAGCCGGAGCGTTTTGCCCGGTCCCGGGCAATTATAACCCAAAGAATTACTAGCTAAAAATATGTGCGGGCCCGACTAAACCCCGGCCCGCTTCCGGCCGACAACTGGAGGGTGGGCGGCGAATTGCTGCCGCCAAGCGCCCTAATGCCGCGAAGGAATTCCGATGCACGATCCTGCCAAGTCCCGTTTGGACATGTTGGAGCGCACCGTTCTCGAACTGGGCACCGAGCTATTCAACCTCAAAGGGACGATCGTCAAGAACCAAGAGTCCCACCTGCAGTTCCTGGCCGTCATCAAAGGCTTGAAACAGCTGCTCGACGACAAAGGCCTGATCACCCTAGACGACTTCGACGCCGCCGTCGAACTTGGCGAAGTACTCGAACGCTTGAATGCGCAGCTGGAGCACGGCGCGCATAGTGAATACGACAAGCCGAAAAAGACGGGGCACTGACCCCAAGGCGGCAACATTGAGAGTCTCGCACCTCATCATCTTAGCCCTCGCCGTCGCCTTGCCCGCGACCTCGCTAAGAGCCGCCGAAAAATACGAAATGAAGTTTCAATTCGACCAAAACGGCACGCCGTCGATGCACACCTACGTGCTGAAGTGGAATGGACCGGACTCCAACCTGCAGTCGATCGACGTCTTGGTGAGTGACACCCAAGAAGTGATCCAGACCATCGCCATCCCTCAGGATCAGGTCCATTTGATCTGGAAAGAGCTGACGGACAAACCTCAAGAGACCAAAGACAAGTTCATCGACTCGCTTGACTTCAACTTCGACAAATACAGCGACCTCAGGCTGACCAAACAGTGGCCCTACAAGGTCGGGCAGAAGTTCTATCTGGTCTACCTCTTCAACGAAGAGAAGAACCGCTACGAGTTCAATGCCGAGATCAGCAAGCTCGAAGGACCGACGCCAAACCCGAAGACCCGCCGCATCGAAACCACCGATCTCGGCGGCTTTGGCGGCGGGGAATACGTCAAACGAGCTTATTCGATTAATCCGAAGGGTAAGCTCAGAGTCCAGACCAAGATCACCCAGACGGTGTCGGACAAAATGCGCCTGACGTTCTTGCGCGAGGTGAGGGTGCGGATCGCGGGCGAGCTGCAGCGCGTCTGCAAGATCGCGATCCCGGCTGAGGGGAAACCCAATACGCTCTGGGGTCGGCGCTTCACTTGCCGCAAGTTTTTGACCAAGGAATGAAGAAAGTTAAAGGGGTCAGGCACTTCCAGGAAGTGCCTGACCCCTTCTAGCCGCGCTTGTCGAGGCCGTACTTCTCGACCTTCATGATCAGGCCGGCGCGGCTGATGCCGAGCTCTTTGGCGAGCTTCGACTTGTTCCAGCGGGTGCGTTCGAGGCCTTCCCGAATCATTTGCTTCTCGAGTTCCTCGAGGGCGTCCTTCAGGCGACCGTTGACGCGGTAGCCCGGGTACTTGTTCTTGGCGTTTTCCAGGATGTGCGACGACAGGAGCTCGGGCGAGATCTCGGCGCCGCCGCCGGCGAGGACGCAGAGGCGCTCGATTTCGTTCTCGAGTTCGCGGACGTTGCCCGGCCAGTCGTGGTTGATCAAGTGCTCCAGGGTGGCCTTGTCCATGACCTTGTTCTGGCCGCTCTCTTTGTTGAACTTGACGAGGAAGTGGTCCGCCAAGATCGGGATGTCTTCCTTGCGTTCACGCAGCGGCGGGACGGTCAGGTTGATGACCTTCAAGCGGTAGTAAAGGTCTTCGCGGAATGAGCCCTCTTTCACCATGCGCTGAAGTTCGCGGTTGGTCGCGGCCAGGGTCCGGACATTGACGCGGCGCGTTGAGGTCGCTCCGACTGGGGTGAAGGTGCCTTCCTGGAGGACGCGAAGCATCTTGACCTGCATCGACATCGACGTCTCGCCGATCTCGTCCAAGAACAAGGTGCCGCCGTCGGCTTCCTCGAAGAGGCCCTTTTTGTCTTTGATCGCGCCGGTGAACGAGCCCTTCACGTGACCGAAGAGTTCGGATTCGAGCAAATTTTCGTTGAAGGCGCCGCAGTTGACGACTACGAACTTCTTGTCTTTGCGACGGGAGTTGTAGTGGAGCGCCTTGGCGATCAACTCTTTGCCGGTGCCGTTCTCGCCGTTGATCAGGACGGTAGCGTCCGAATCACAGACGCGATCGAGGAGCCGGTAGAGATCCTGCATCGGGGCCGACTTGCCGATCATGCGGTCGAAGCTGTAGCGGGTGCCGAGCTCTTTGTTGAGTTCGCCGACCTTGTCTTGTTCTTCCGACACGCGTTTTTGCGACACGATGATCTCTTCGACCACCATCTCGATCAGCTCGGTGAGGTAGGCGATGTCCTTCTCAGATAGGACCGGGAGCGAGTCCAAGTAGGCCGTCAGCTCGGTGTCGCGACCGGCGAACGAACGCTCGAGATAGGATTTGATGCGGGCCTTTTGCTCGTCGACGCTATCGGCGACTAGGAAGCCGTCACCAAAGACGCAACCCATGTACTTGCCTTCAACGCGAATCGGCACCGTGATCGTCGAGAAGCCGGCGTGACAGCGGGACATCCGGGCGTCCTTGCTTCGCGTCGTATCGACGGTCGTTTGGCGGGCGGTGCCGCGGCAGGCTTCGAAGCCCTTGCCGTCGCTCGTAACTGCCTGACAGATTGGGTTGAGTGGATTGAAGAACTTGCCGTCGGGCACACCTCTAAGCAGGCCTTTGGTGTCAGTGAAGTTGATTTGGATCTTCCACCACTTACCGACGAGCTCGCGCAAACGGCGAATGACGTGCAGCTTGTCAAAGTCGCTCCAGCGCACTTTGTCCGACATAAGTTCACTCCCAACAATGTGTCTAAGTCCCAAATGAACCTAGACACCTCATCGGCGCGATTGCGTATTTTCTTTACAGGAAAGTTCCGCTTAAAATTCAAATAGATGGGGTGCCGACCTCGGAATTATCGACAAGATGCCTGATATCCATCAGTTGCTATCTCTTATTTTGACAGTCTTCGCTAACTCGAAAGCGTCTTCGGGGATCGCCGTCCGGACGGGGTTCTTGAAGTCGTGGGTCAGGGTCACGTCGCTCTTCATGACGAGTTTCATCATCGTCAGGACGGAATCCTTCTGCGAGAGGTGGAGTTCGACACCAACGACATCGCTTTCGACTTTGGGCTTAAGATCGATTTTGACCAAGTCACCCTCGGACTCAGCCTTCACCAGGTCATACCGCTTCAGAAGCGTGTCGAAGTTCAGCACTAGGTCGACGATCTGGCTGAGCTCATGGGTCTTAGGGCCGGTAGGCGAGAAGCGGGCCGCGGAGTTGGAGTCGGGCAGGTAGTTGTAGAGCTCTTTGCCGTTGAAGATCCAGTAATCCTTGCTTGGGGTCTCGAGCATCCATTTAAAGAGGTTCGGTTTTGCGAACATCGCTTTACCCTCGCGCACGGTCTTCTTCCCCCGAAGGCCGCCGGCCTTGGTTTGGACGAAGTCGATCGTCAGCGAGTCGGCTGATTTGACCTTCGCTTGGACGGACCTGAGTTCATCGAGAGTCATTTCCTTCGCTGCCGCAAGATTCGCGAAGCCGAGCGTCAGCGCGGTCAGCAAGAAAATATTAGACGTCGAATGCATTAAGTTTTTCCTTCGGGAGTGAGTTCAGACAGAAGTTCGCCGAGCGCTCTTGCGGTCGCATAGGTGCGGATCTTTTCCCTGTCGCCGTTCAAAGCCCATTTCACGGACCGGATCCCGCTCGGACCGGCGACGCTACAGTACACCGTGCCCACGGGTTTATCGACGGTTCCGCCGCTCGGTCCGGCGATTCCGGTAGTGGCGACGGCATAGGTCGCTTCGAGGCGCCTTCTCGCTGCTCCGGCCATCGCCTCCGCAACGGCGGAACTCACCGCGCCGTGCCGCGCGATCAATTCCTTGGCGACGCCCAACATGTCGATTTTGACGGAGTTGTCGTAGGCGCAAATTCCACCGACGTAAACGGCCGAGCTTCCGGGTAAGTGAGTCAACGCCGTGGCGATCATCCCACCGGTGCAGCTCTCGGCCGAAGCCACGGTCTCGCCGCGTTTAAGCAGCAGTTCTTGGATCTTTTGCAGCATCGCAGAGACGCCGGGCGGGGTTGCTTGCATGGTTTTTTCTTTAGCTTTTTCAGGCTCTAAGGCATCATCAATCATTATCATGAAATGCATGACAAGCGAATGAGGGAGCGGGCGATGAGCCACGATTGGTACAAGTTCTACCCAGCCGGGCTTGAGCGCGAGATCGACCTGAGCAACTGGCAGAGCATCGCCGACGTCCTCGACAAGGCCTGCGACAAATACGCCGACAAAATCGCCCTGACCTGCATGGGGGCGGACCTTACTTACCGAGAACTCGAACGCCGGGCCGCGGAATTCGCCGGTTACTTGCAGAACGAGGTGGGCCTGAAGAAGGGCGACCGCCTCGCCGTGATGCTCCCTAACATCATGCAATTCCCGATCGTCTTCTACGGCGCGCAAAAGATTGGCGTCGTGTGCGTCAACACCAACCCACTCTATACCCCGCGGGAGATGCGCTACCAATTCAGGGACAGTGGCGCGAAAGCGATCGTTATCGTCGACCTCTTTCTCAATCACCTCGAAGAGGTGATCAAGGATACGGACATCACCTCCGTCGTCGCAACGTCGATCGGCGACCAGTTGCCCGCCTGGAAGGGGCTTCTCGTCAAGACTGTGCTGAAGGCAAAAGGCATGGTCCCGAAACACGGACTGAAAATTGAGACCTTCAAAAGCGCGCTCGCGAAAGGCGCCCGGGCCAAATACGTCAAGCCCGCTGTCTCGCATGACGACTTGGCCATCCTGCAGTACACCGGCGGCACTACCGGCGTCTCCAAGGGCGCCATGCTCTTGCAGCGCAACATCCTGGCCAACATGGCGCAGATCCAGCACTGCGCCAAAGGCCAAATCCAAGAATCGCAGGAGATCGTATTGACGGCGCTGCCGCTCTACCACATCTTCGCGCTCTCCGTGAATTTCTTGACCTTCCTCGCGATGGGCCAGCAGATGATTCTCCTGCCGAAACCGATACCGATCGGCAACGTCGTCAAGGCGTTCAAGAAGTATCCCATCACCGTAATGACTGGCGTCAACACGCTATTCAACGCGCTGGCGAACGACCCAGGCTTCAAACAAGCACCGCCGAAACATCTGAAGATAGCCCTCGGCGGCGGCATGGCGGTGCAAGAGACCGTAAATAAGCGTTGGCAAAAACTGACCGGGCTACCGATCGTCGAAGGCTTCGGTTTGACGGAAGCCTCGCCAGTAACGCACGTCAATCCGCTGGACGCGAACATGCGAGTCGGATCGATCGGGGTCCCGGTGGCCTCCACCGACGCCAAGGTCGTCGACGAGGCCGGCAAGGAGCAGCCGAACGGCGAGACAGGCGAATTGATCATCAAAGGCCCGCAAGTCATGGCAGGCTATTGGCAGAGGGCGGACGAGACCGCCAAGACCGTCCGCAACGGCTGGCTGTGGACGGGCGACATGGCGAAGCGAGATGACGATGGCTTTTTCTACATCGTCGACCGCAAGAAGGACATGATTCTGGTCTCCGGGTTCAACGTCTTTCCGAACGAGGTCGAAGAGGTTCTCGTGTCGCATCCGAAAGTTCTGGAAGCTGCGGTCGTGGGCATTCCCGACGAATCCTCGGGCGAGATCGTCAAAGCTTATGTCGTCGCGCGTGACAAGACGTTGACGATCGAAGAATTGAAAAAGCACTGCAGCGAACAACTCACTGGCTACAAGCGTCCCCGCCAATTCGAATTCCGGGACGAACTTCCGAAGACCAACGTCGGCAAGATCCTCCGCCGCGCCCTTAGGGACGAGGCCACGACGAAGGCGCCCGTATGAATGAAGACAAAAGCTGCGGCACCTGTGGCCGGGTCTATCACGGCGAAAGGGACTACCTTTCCGCGACGACCCGGTGGCGTCGTTGCTCGCAGGAGAACCTCTGGTTCAATTGCAGCTGCGGTTCCACTCTACTGATCAAAAAGGGCAAGTACGACTGGTACTCTCCCGAGCGCTTTTTGACGACGGACGCCCGTGGCGTCTTCAATAGGCTGGGCGGCATGAAGGACTTGCCGCACATTCCGTACACAGTCATGGAGATTGTCCAACTCCTGCAAGATCCTGACGCCTCGCCTAAAGACGTGGCCAAGCTCGTCCTGCATGAGCCGGTGGTCGCCACCCAGATCTTGGTCATCGCCGAAAACATCCGAATCGGCCGCAACCCGATGACCCCGAAAATCCACTCCCTCGAGCATGCCATCGTCTACATCGGCTTCAAGGCGCTGAGCGACCTCGTCATGACCTCGGCGCTGAAGAGCCTGCCTTTGCCTAAAAGCGACTTCCGCGCGCAAGAGTATTGGAACGAGTCGTTCCTTTGCGGCACGTTGGCGGAATTCATTCTAAGGAAGTTTTCGTTTCCGCTCCACCCGGACGAAGCATTTTTGGCGGCCTGCCTTTGTAACGTCGGCAAATTGGCCGAAGCGTTTTGCGAGCCGCAGGAAGTCTCTAAAGTCGAGTCCGCAGTCGCGAGCACAAGGCACCCGGTCAATTGGCGACAGGCCGAACAGCAGCTCAACGTTCCTGACCACTGCATCATGGGCGAAATCGCCGCCTCCATGTGGGGTTTTCCGGTCTACATGATGCAAGCGGCGCGCAAGCACCACGAGCTGCCGGTCGGCAAGCCCGGGCAGCCGCTGGACGGAGCGGAACTCGCCGCCGTCGCCAATCAGATGACCCATTGGGTCCTGCTGCGCCCCCATCGGATGGAATACGAAATCATTAACGCCTTCGCCCGCCGGTTTCACCTGACGGAAAAGGACGTCGACCATCTGGCGCTCGAGCTCACGGCGCTAAAGGACCTGACGTTCAGCGACAGCGCGCGGCCTCACTGAACCAGGATCTGCATTTCTTGACTTTCTCCGTTGCGGATAAAGTTGACGTCGACTTTCGGCGCGTCCTTTAACGACTGAAGCATGCGAATGGTCATGCCGACGTCGGTCAATGCTTGGCCGTTGATCGACGTGACGATGTCGCCGTCGACGAAACCGGTGCGCTCATAAATGCTGCCTTGATCGATGTCCCAGAGACGAAAGCCGACGAGCTCGCCATTCAGGTAGTAAGGTACCGCCGCCGCCTGCATCAAGATCTTGCCGAGCTGGTTCTTGACGGCGTGTTCTCGAAACGACGCCGAAATGCGGACGTTGTTGCCGCTTCTTTCGATGCCGCCACTGGCTTCGTCCGCCACGCCGAGATTCGCCGTATCGACTTGTTCACCGACGTGGACCTTTTCCATGCGGCCGTTGACCTGAAGGTAAACAAACTCGCGAGTGATGCGGAGAATTTTGACGTCGAGCGCGATTTCCTGGCCGACGCGGGCCGCAAACGCTTCGCCGCCTTCGACGCCTTTGAGGAGAGCTACCCCTTGGCCCGACTCGGCGGAAGCGATCACGCCCAGGACAAGGAAGGTTTTGCCCGCGGCGGCGCAAACTGAAGCTTTCAGCCAAACGGCGCAAGATGCCGCCAGGAATTTCGTTTTTTTGCCGTATATGCCAAACATTGGTCTCTACCTGCTTCAAGCGATTGCCCGCCCACTTTTGCAAATTCGAGACCCGCTTTGTCCTCGGCTAACCTCCCAATTTGACCTGATATAGGCGTTTCATTGGGTGTCTTCCCCGAACCCCTATGACGAAAAGTTAGTCGCTCGCTGCCTCGCAGTTGCCTAGTAAGTCAGGGTAAAATTGACCCATACCTTTACCTCTTCCTATCCGCGACACCCCTTCATCGAAAGTGCCACCTTTGGCGAGATTCCGTTTTGGACCTCGGCATGTCCTAGCGCTCGCGCTATGCCTTGCTTCAGACATCGCCGTCGCGACGACGTTCAAAGTCGCGACGACCGGCGGACTGATGCAGCAGCCGACGAGTCATTACTATCATGCTGTTTATGGCGCTTCGGTGGACGGCGGCACGGACAGCCAGAACTTGCTCGTCCGCGTGAGCTACGTCGAGCGGCCCGAGTTTCACGCGGCAGGATTTCGGGACAAAGACTTCGGCTGGTTCGGGGCCGCTGGCACCAAAGTCACGAAAGCCAAAGACCAAGGACTCTATGCCTTCTTCGGTCTCGGCAAGATGGCGGGCTACGTCAAGGCAGATCCCGACACGGACGTCGGAAATTCGGTGATCGAGCGTGACTTTGGCGTCGTCGGACCAACGGCGATCCTGGAATACGTCTATCGCTGGAAAAATCTGGATCTGGCCGCGAACCATCAGACGTTC
>JAYWBY010000205.1:0-5850 GCA_043781115.1 Pseudomonadota bacterium | reverse complement strand
GCCGTTTCGTTGGTCGACGTGGGTGACGACGAGCGGCGGCGGCGCGCCGTCGGCGGGTGGACCATAGCCCTCCCCGAAATAGGGATCCTGGGCGAAGGCGGGCCGGGGGGATGCGAAGAGGCCGAGGCAGGCAAAGCCGACGAACAGGCCCCGAAGTTTTGAGCAGGGAGGAGGCATGCCTACATTATAACATGACTGCCCAAGCTCTTAGAAAAGGCTCCAAGGATACTGAAAGATCAACGTCGGCTGCACGCCTTCGCTGCCCGCCGCCAGGTCAAAGCGCACGACGAAGCCCGACGCCAGGATCAAACGCACGCCGCTGCCGTACGAGTACTTGTAATTCTTGTCCAGGTCGGCCGGGAGCTCGGCGACGGTGCCGGCCTCGCCGAAGACGGCGAGTTGCACGCCGGTCCGGACACCGCTTTCGACGAAGATGTTGAACGGCGTGAACTCCTCCGTTAGGTTCCACCGAAACTCGCTCCCAAAGGCCAGCGAGTGCGCGGCGTAGAAGCGGTTGGTGACGTAGGAGCGCAGACGCTGCGTGCCGCCGAGCGGCGCCGCCGTGCCGTTGCGGTGCTCGGTGATGGTCTCGTCGAGGAACTGCTGTTGGACGCGGTCGCACTCGTCCTTTTGCGCCTGTTCGGTCGCCGCTTGGCAATTGAAACCGAGCTTCTTCTTCACTTCCGTCGGATCCGTCTCCCCAGGCCGGGTGACGACGGCGTCGGACCGGTAAACGTTGAAGACCCACGTGCTGAACTGGCCGATCGGCAGGTAGTAAAGGAGGTTGTACTCCATCTGATAGTAGTCGGGCTCGCCGGCGCCCGCCGGCGGCTTGTCGTAGCGATACACTTCAATGGACTCGCCGCGTCGCGGGTCCGAGCGGTCGTCCGTCAAGTCGACAAACATTCCCTCGCTGCGATTGAAGTTCGACTGCTTTTCCGAATTACCCTCGCTGATCAGGTCGCCCTTTTTGTCTCTGATCGCGGCCAAGCGCGAGGTCTGCCGGTTGCCTGCGAGCAAGAGTTGCAAACGGCGTTCGAAGAGCCGCCAGCTGATCTGCCCGTAGTAGACGCCGAGCTCGTTGAGCTCGATCTCCTTTCGGTCCTCCGGATCCGAATTGATTCCGCGGCGATGCGATTCGATCGCCGCCTTGCTGAAGCTATTCCAGAACATGTTGACGGTAACGTTGTCGGAGTAGACTGGCACGTCGAGGACGCCGAGGCCTAAGCCTTCGAGGTCGCCCCAGAACTTGAAGCCGAGCATGTCGGTTTCGGTGCCGGCAATGTTGAAAGCCGAGCCGAGGATGCCGTAAGTGAAACCGATTCCTGGAATGTTGGCGGCCGCCGGGGTCAAGATGTGACCGGGGGTCGTCTGCTTTTGGTCCTTCCGCCGCTCGGGAATGAGGTCGAGATCCGCCCTCGCCGTTTGGGCAAAAAAGCCCATCAGCACCAGACTCGTCGTCAGCGTCCGCCGGCCCACAGCATCCTCCTTGAGAGGGGGCATCTTAGCTTGATTTAATGAACCCTGATATATTTCACTTGGGTCTAGCCGCCCGCGGAGAGCTCTCCCGATGCTAAAAAAATTAGCCATGCCCCTCTTCTTTCTCGCTTCGCTCGCTGCCGGCTTTGCTCCGAGCGCCCTGGCCGCGCCGACCGCCGTACTTTTCCTCGGCGACTCGCTGACGGAAGGGCTCGGAGTGCCGAAAGAGGCGGCTTTCCCGGCCCTCGTGGAAGCCCTATTGAAGGCCGACGGAGCAAAGGATCTGCAGATCATCAACGCCGGGATCAGCGGTTCGACTTCCGCCAGCGCTCTTTCTCGGCTGAAGTGGCACTTGAAGGCCGCCGTCAAACCTCAAATTCTGTTCTTGGCGCTCGGCGCCAATGACGGCCTGCGTGGGTTGCCCGTCAAGGAATTGAAAACGCACCTAGTGGACACCGTCCGCCTGGCAAAGCTCAACGGCATGACGGTCCTCTTGGTCGGCATGCTCATGCCTCCGAACTACGGCAAGGAATACACCGAGGCCTTCGCCGCGGTCTACCCCGCGGTCGCGAAGGAAGAGAGCGTGGCGCTCCTCCCCTTCCTCCTGGAAGGCGTCGCCTTGGACAAGAAACTCAATCAAGCCGACGGCATTCACCCGAACGTCGACGGCCACAAGATCGTCGCGACGACGGTCGTCAAGTACCTGAAGCCGCTCTTGCCCAAAACATGACCGAGGCGCCGCGCGTGAACGCACTTGTGACGGAAGCCCTCAAGCTGGAAAATTTGTCGAAGAGCTATCCCCACCCGGCCGGCGAAGTGCGTGTATTGAGCGGTCTCAACGCAAACATTGCCCCGGCCGAGCGCGTTGCCATCGTCGGCTCGTCGGGCAGCGGCAAGTCGACGCTCCTAGCGCTGCTCGCCGGCCTCGACCGGCCGACGGCGGGCCGCGTCGTGGTCTTCGGGCGCGACCTGACGCCGCTCAGTGAATGCGAGTTGACGGCCTGGCGGGCGGAGACGCTCGGCATCGTCTTCCAGCAGTTCCATTTAATGGCGCACCTCACCGCCCGAGAAAACGTCGCCTTGCCGCTGAGAATTCTTGGCCAAGAGCGCGCTTTCGAACGCGCCACGGCGGCCTTGACCGAGGTGGGACTATCGAGCAGGCAGGCGCACTTTCCGCATCAACTTTCGGGCGGCGAATGCCAACGCGTCGCCATCGCTCGTGCGCTCATCACCAAGCCAAAGCTCCTCTTGGCGGACGAACCGAGCGGCAACCTGGATTCCAAGACCGGCACTGAGGTCATGCAGCTCTTCTTCGATCTGGCGAAAAACCAGCGGACGACGCTGATCCTGGTGACCCACAACCAGGAGCTCGCCGGCTGGTGCGACCGACGCCTGGTCCTGACCGGCGGAACGCTCACCCATGGTTGAGACCAAGGTCAAGCGCGG
This sequence comes from Pseudomonadota bacterium, assembly GCA_043781115.1. Taxonomy (GTDB): domain Bacteria; phylum Bdellovibrionota_B; class Oligoflexia; order Oligoflexales; family CAIYRB01; genus CAIYRB01. Next base: position 2,925 of record JAYWBY010000205.1, on the reverse strand, counting down.
CGGTCTGACCTTGAGTCTGGCGGTCGGCGAACTTAAAAACAATTTATCATTTAGCCTCTGGTTCGTCTTCAGCTTGGCCTTGGGCCTCACCGGCTTCATGACGCTCGACGCTTTGAAGGGCTCTTTGGCCGCGCACTTAGACCGCGGCTCGCGCGACATGACGGGCGCCGATCTCGGGATTTACGCGGCGCGGCCGTTCACCGAGGCCGAGGAAGCAGCGATTCACGGGGCCTTGCCGCAAACGAGCCTTTATCGCCGTGAAACCACGATGCTGACTATGCTCAGCGCGCCCTCCACGGCGCCGAGCGCTGGCCGGCTTGTCGAGGTGCGCGCCGTCGACGAGTCTTACCCGTTTTATGGCAAGATGCAGCTCGACCACCAAGGCGACGTCACGGAAAAGAGTCCGAAGGACATTACGGCGGCTCCCGACCCGGGCGGCGCCTTGCCTAAAATCTGGCTCTACCCCGAACTCTTGGTGCAACTCGGCGTCGACTTTGGCTCGACCGTGCAGCTCGGCGAGCGCCGCTTCGTTGTCACGGACGTCGTCCGCCACGACCCCGCCGCCGGAGGCCAAGGCTTCGTCACGGCCCCACGCGTTTATGTCGGCGAGAAGGCTCTGGCCGCCACGGGCCTGATCGCCCGTGGCAGTCGCGTCGCCCGCGCCCTGTTGGTAAAGCTCCCCCCCGAGACCGACGTCGAGGCCGCGGTCAAACTCGTGAAGGACGCCTTGGGCAAGGAAAACGACGCCTCGGTCCGGAGCCACCGGCAAGCGAGCGAGGAAATCCACCGCGCTTTGACGCATTTCAGCAGCTACCTCGGTCTGGTAGCGCTGGTGGCGCTCTTTCTGGGGGCCATCGGCGCCGTGTACTTGTTCCGGAGCCTCCTCGAGGCCAGGCGTCGCGACATCGCCATCCTCCTGAGCCTCGGACTGAGCTTGAAACGCACGCGGCTCGTCTACATCTGGCAACTCGTGCTGCTCGGCGCGGCGGCGACGGTCGTTGCGACGGTCCTGGCCCTTTTGGCCTTGCCGCTTCTCGGCTGGGCGCTCGGGTCGTTGATGCCGGCGGGCGTTTCCTTGGCTTTGAACGTCACGAGCGTGGCGCTGGCCTTAGGCATCGGCGTCGGCGGCAGCCTTTTGGCTTGCTGGCCTTTCCTGGCCCGGCTCGGCGCCCTGACGCCGGCGAGCCTCTTTCGCGAAGCCGCGGTGCCGGCGCTCGGCTTCAGCGCGCGCTACGGCGTCTTTTGGTTGCCGGCGATTGCCGCGTTCACCGGCCTCGCGGCGCTCACTGCGCGTTCGTGGTTCATCGGCGGCCTCTTCAGCGGCATCCTGTTGGTCGCGACGGCACTATTCGCTGGCGCCGCGCTGCTCCTCGCGACGCTACTCGTCCGCCTCGGGGCGCGGCCGGCGGCGCCGCTCGCCGTGGGACTCGCCTGGCACGCGCTCGGCCGCCAGCGCCTGGCGACGACGGCCAGCTTCGTCGCCTTGAGCCTCGGCGCGCTTTTGACGGCGCTGATCCCGAATTTCCGCGCGATCCTGGCCACCGAGCTCGAGGCGCCGGAAACCAAGGACCGACCAAGCCTTTTTCTTTTCGACATCCAAGACGAGCAGCTGGAGCCGCTGAGGGCCGCCCTCGCGACCGCCGGCCATCCTTTGGCCGACGCCTCACCGATGATTCGCGCGCGTTTGCTCGACGTCAACGGCAAGAGTTCCGCAGGCGACGAAGAAGACGCGCGAGCGCTTAGGCGAGGCTACAACTTGTCTTACCGCTCCGGGCTTCAGCCATCCGAGGCGCTGACGGCCGGTCACGTGTTTCAGCCGCGCGCCACGGAAGAAGGCCCCGCCGACCATCCGGCAGCGATCTCGCTCGAAGCCCGCTTTGCGGAACGGATGGGCCTGAACCTCGGCGACCGGTTGCGCTTCGACGTCCAAGGCGTGGAAGTGAGCGGCGAGGTCGTCAACTTCCGGCAGGTCCGCTGGACGAGCTTTCAGCCCAACTTCTTCATCGAATTTGCGCCGGGAGCCTTGGAAGAAGCGCCGAAAACTTTCGTCGCGTCGGTGGCGCATCTCGACGCCGCGGCCAAGCTCGACGCCCAGTCGTTGATCGTGCAGCGTTTCCCGAACGTCTCGGTCATCGACGTCGCCGAGACCATCGGCCGCATCCTCGGCTTGATCGAGCAAATGAGCCAGGCCGTCGTGCTCATGGCCGTGCTGGCGATGCTCGCTGGCTTGACGGTTCTTTATGCGATCGCGCGCCACCAAGCCGCTAGCCGGCTCGGCGACGTCACGCTGCTGAAGGTTCTCGGGCTGTCCTTCACCAAGCTTCGGTGGATGAGCGTCGCCGAATTCGCCACGCTCGGCGGGGCGGCGGCTTTGACCGGAACGCTCGCCTCGCTCGGCGCATCTTTCGCCTTGTCATGGGGCCTCTTCGATCGGGTATGGGTCCTAAACCTGAAAGAGCCGTTGCTCTTGGCCTTGGCGCTCGCGACCGCGACCTCGCTGACGGGCTATCTAGCCGTGGCTCGTAGCTTAAAAGTGTCGCCCGCTCGCCTACTTACCGCTCCCTAAGGCGCCTGTGGCATAGAATAACGACGCATGCTATATTGCGGCCTCGCATTTCTAATGAAATGGATAAAATCTCCATGCAATCAGCCCCGTCCTTTTTGACCCTGACCCCCGCCGAGTTGAAGACTCGGCTGGCGACGTCCGGCGAGCCGGCCTTCCGCGCCGCCCAGGTCAGCGAGTGGCTGTTCAAGCGTCGCGTCTTTCAACCGAGCGCCATGACCAACTTGCCGGAAGCCCTCCGCGCCAAGTTGAGCCAAGACTTCGACTGGAGCCTGCCCGAGATCGCCAGCCGCCTCGAAAGCACCGACGGCTCGACGAAGCTGCTCCTGAAGAGCGACCGCGGTTACGTGGAAACGGTCATC
>JAYWBY010000204.1:0-2029 GCA_043781115.1 Pseudomonadota bacterium | reverse complement strand
GTAGGACGAATAGAATTGTGATGTAATTGTGTCTCTTCACAAGAAATCTCTTTACCGTGATTATTTCGGTAATTTACGACTCAGCGTGGTCTTGTACTAGCGGCGACTATAATATCGATATTATCCAGGACATCGGCTCGCGATACAAGCGGCAGGAGTTGCCGGGTCGGGCAAAACGATACAAACACTGGCCGTTTTTTGATCCAAACAAGCGACTCCCTCCAATACTTTCCAAAAAAATTGGGCATCTTCGAACCAACTGTAAATGGCTCCGTGGCTTTGAGGAGGTTGGCAAATCCAACTTATGGTGTCGCCTCGTTCAAATCTTTCCTGCCCACCTGACATACACATTCTTGACCGTCCCGAGCTGCCAGAATTTGCCATGCTTCGTCTTGATCCCGTCGCGGTTCAGCTCGGCGGCGATCCTATTCCAGCTGAGCTTCTTGCGCTCCCGCAGCTCAACAAGGACCCGGACGACCTTCATCTCTTTGCGATCCTCGACCAGCCGGCCTTGCACAATTCGCTGGCCGAAGGGGACATGGTGGGGGAAGCGGTAGTTGTCAGCCGAGCGCCCCTGACCTTTCAACCTCTGAACCCCCAGCTGTTTAAGGCGCAACAGAACTGCCGGCCGCGACAGACCCGTGGCCTCCGCGACCTGCGACGCCGTCAGGCCATTTTCGACGTACAAACGCCGAAAAACGTCTGGATCTACAATCCTGGGATTTGTTATAACCGATACGCAGTCGGGCACTTGGGAGGTGTTCGCCCAGTGTCCGGAAAGGTCCACCAGAAAATCAAGACCCGCCCAAAGGCGGGTCTTGTTTTTCTGGTCCTACGGGATTTTGCCAGGCACAGTACGACGCGATCCGCCGGTTCAGTGCGCAATGGAGTCGAAGCAGGTAGTACTGGCCGTCAGATTTGACGGCTAAGGTGATCCCTTCTTTTTATACATGGACAATTTCATGTTTCGCTACAGCCCGGCATCTAGCTTCTTCAGGTTGGACTGATACTTTAACTTCCTGACCGAAGGCCAAATCCGCGGCACCGCGACTTTGCCAAATCTTAATTCGACCCCTTGCTTGCTCTTCGCTAAAGATGACGACTGTCGTCAACTTTTTGCAATGGGCCTCCCATGAAGACAGCATCTCTCGCCGCCCTGGCCGCCCTTTGGTTCACTGGATCGGCTTTCGCCGCGCCCTATCAATTCCACGGTTCTGACACCTTGCTGGAAGTCGTCGCCGACTCCGTAACTAAGGCCGGTCTATCCGAAGAAGTGCAATACCTCGGCGGTGGCAGCGGCGTCGGCGAAGCCGCCCTCGTCGCCGGAACACAAGGCATCGCTCCCATGTCCCGCGCCTTCAAACCGGAGCAAATCGCCGCGGCGCAGGCTCGCGGCGTTCTGCCGGGCGACCATGTCGTAGGTTTAGACGGAGTCGTGCTACTCGTGCACTCGAGCAATGGGCTCCTTGGCCTGACCCTCGACACCATCGCCAAGATCTACACCTGCGCCTACACCAAATGGCAGGAGGTCCCGCGTTCGGGCCGCACCGGCGACATCAAGGCCTATCGCCGTAACGACGCCTCTGGCACGACCGACGCCTTCAAGTCCCTAGCCGGCATTGCCGCCTTCGGCACGTGCGTGACCATCGTCGATTCGGCGGAAGCCATCGTCGTGGCGACGACGACGACCGACCCGTCCGCCATCGGCTATTCTGGGTTGAGCGGTGTGCGCACCGGCAACCACGTCTTAGCGGTCGCGAGAACCGAGACCGGTCCGAAGTTCATGCCCACGGAAGACAACATTCGCGCCTTCTCTTACCCGCTGGCGCGCAGTCTGCACGTCTACGAAGCCTCCGGCTCCGCCGTGCCCAATCCGGTCGAACGCGAACTGCTCGACAAAATGTTGGACCGGAACTTCCTCGATCCGCTCCTGACGCAGCACGATTTCATCACGCTGAATTGAGGTGACTCGGCGGCCGAGGGGGTAGCGTCCCCTTCGAGCCCGCCTTCTCTGACGGTGGCACTTGCC
>JAYWBY010000203.1:0-5864 GCA_043781115.1 Pseudomonadota bacterium | reverse complement strand
CACCACCAGCGCAATGGCAAGCATTGCGGCAAACGCCTGCCAATGCGTAAGAAACGGCATGCCAAGGCAACCGGCGATCAAAACCAAAGTCAGCACCGCATTCATTCGCGAGAACCTCTCGAGGTCGATCCATTGTCAACTTTTCCCGAACGTCAACTCACGACACGCTGGACCGGATTTATCCGCTCGCTTGGGTCGTGTGCTCAGATATTTTGATATTCCACGGCCCGGTCCCCGGACCAGCCTGGGCCCGCCGCGCCCGCACAAGACGTGCGCCTCACACCCCGGTCAACTCCGTGCCGGCCGAGATGATGATGCCCCCGAGGCTCGTGGAAACACTGCCTTCGTTGAGCGGTGACGTCGCCTTGTCGAGCATGAGCGACATGCCGTAGTCCCAGCGGTCAATCATGTAGTCGGCGCCGCAGCGCATGCTCATGCGCTCGCCCATGCGCCGGCGCGCGACCTTTTCTTCCATGTTGATGCTCAGCGTCTGGTAGTCGAGCGAGCGACCGAAGGTCATGGCGAACATCGCTTGGCCGCTCTTCGTGCTGTACTTGGCCGCCGCGCCGGTCGAAGCGCTGTAAGCGTCGATGCGCACGGCGGTGGTCGACGCGTCGCGTCCGTAGGCGTCGCCGAAGGCCTTCGGCACAATTGAGGACGCCGAGCTCAGCTCGTTGTGGTCGTAGGACGCTTCGAGCACGGGCGACCAATGAAAGCCATGGTGCGTGTTTTCGTCGACACGCTTGTCGAGTTCGAGGTTCTCTCCGAAGGGGAAAAAGAGGACGTTCGCATAACGGCCGCGCTTGACGAGATCGGGCTCGGAGTCCCGCTGGTCGGTCGTTTTCGCGGCGTCGGCGCTGCTTGTCATCGCGAACCCTTGGTACCGGTGCGCCCCGAACTCCAGGGCCCACATGCCGCTCGTATAGCCGAACTTCGAGTCCCAGTACTTCGACGGCTTCGCCTTCTTGTCGTCCTCACCGTCGTCCTTGGACGGGATCGGGGCGCTGAGCGCCAAACTGAGCGGCCCGTAATCGAATTCGAGGCCGACGTCCGGCCTGACGTCCGGTTGGTACTCAATGCTTGGGGCGTCGCCTTTGGCATGGGCCGGCGGTTCGATGGCGATGGTCAAGATGGGCACGCTGAAGTACGGAGCCATATAGAGCTTCGTCGGCGAGTCCGCGTCGGCATGCTTCTCCAGCGGCGCCACGGATTCAGTCGCTCTGGCCGAGCCAGCGAAGACCAAAAGCAAAATAACGGCACCGATTCGCATAGACCCCCCTCTGGCTCTGGCGCGAAGACCATTCTTACAGCCTAAAACGCCTCTGTAAAGCAAGCGGGAAACGATTTATCATCTCGGGGAAGACTGCGAGAGGAAGCCCATGGCATTTCAAATCCCACGCGCCCAACAAAAGGTTTTTATCGAGAATTTCATGGAGCAGGTCCTCGACCATGCCCTGATTCTCACCGCCCGAGGCAAAGACCGGAAGGGCCCGGGGGAGACCATCCAAGCCATTGGCCGCCAGGTCATCGCCGAGCTCAAGCGGACCGCCGAAGCCACCGAAGGAACCGACTCGTGACCGACAAGACTTCGGAAGAAAAGCAGGACCTTCTCCGCAAGTATGCTCTGGGCGTCGAGGAGATCTGGAAACGCCTCGTCGACCAAGGGCCCGAGGTGGGCGACCCCCTTGAGCTTTTCGAGCCGGCGATAGCACTTACCGAGAAGTCTCTCGCGAAACTCCTCAGTTAGTCAAAGCGTGAAACTGAAGTCGTTGACCAACGCCCCCGGCAGATGGTTGCTGTTCGTCTGTCGCTGACCGTAGGAACTCGAGCTCAAAAGCAGCTCGCGCTCTTTCGTCAACCCGACCAAGTTTTCTCCGAGCATGCGCAGCACGGACTCGTCAAAACGCATGACGTTGGTCGGCTGCTTGATCTGGCCGTTTTCCACCCAAAATGACGCGAAGCGGGTCATGCCGGTCACCCGGCAGGCGGGACGGTCGGAGAAGTTCAGATACCACAGGTTGTTGAGGTAGATGCCCTCTCCGAGCTCGCCGAGGATCTTGTCGCGCGCCAAAGTGCCCGCGCCGAGCTCGAGCGACATGGGCCCTTCGCCGTCGCCGGCGCCGTTGGTCTCGGCCTTGTACTCCTTCGCCGAGCGCGGCGACACGAGGCAGTCCTTGAACTTCCCGGCATCGATGAGCGTGACGCTCGCTGGCTTGGTGAAGCCCGACGAGTTGAAGTTCGGCGAAATGCCGCCGGCGGTATTCTCCTTGATCGTGACGCTCGGGCTGAGTCGCGCCCCGGCTTCCACCATTTTCAAAAGGGGCGTTTGTTTCGTCTTGTGCGCCTTCATGCTGAAGCCGCCCCAGGACAGCATGTCGGTGACTTCGCAAAGCGCCTGCGGCGCCACGTAGACACGGTAACGGCCCGGCTTGATCGTGCGGGGGTCCTTGCCGAGCACGGCGAGCTGGCGTTCGGCATCATCCATCTTGGTGGCGAAGTCGTCGTCCTTCCAGCTGAAGCCCGCGTAACCCGTCTTAACGGCCTTGTCGGCGCGCAAATAAAAGCTCCAATCAAAGTTGAAGCTGTAGGTCTGGTACCAATTGCGTTGGCCGAACGAGTTGGCGAAGCCGCGATGGACGCCGCCGGCCGCGTAGATGCCGACCAGGTCGAGCTTCTTGGCTTTGGCCGTGATCCGTTGCACGACTTCGCGCGAATCGAGCAGCTGATTGGGTTGCGACTTCTCGCTCGACTGCACCTCTGTCGCGTACATCAAGTAAGGGTCGTCGGGAAGCTCCGCGACCTGGTCGCGCAAGGTCTTCACCAAGACGTCGACGCGGCGGCGGTCCTCGGCCTTGTCGCCAGCAAGAGCAATCGAGCCCTCGGCGTTCTTCTGGCCGTTGATCAGGCGGAATGCCAGGTGGTTCTGCTTGACCGACCCGGCCTGTCGAACCTTGGCGCCGGTCAAACGGCAGAAATCCGACTCTTCTCCGGAGAGAAAGGCCGTATACACTTCGCCGCCGCTGAGTTTGGTCGTGGCGTAGTCCGCCAGGTCATAGAAGTAATTTTGCATCTCACTCCCCTCCGAAGACTTCTACGCCGGCGAAGAGGCACGGCGGAGTGGCATGACCGACGAAGACGGCTTGGTTGGGTTCGCCCTTGCCGCAATACGGCGTGCCGAGGATCTCGAACGTCGACGGGTCGCCGACCATCTTCAAACTCCGCCAGAAACTGGCGGAAATGCCGCGGTAGTTCGGTTTTTTGACGACGGTCGTGAGTTTGCCGTTCTCAATCAACTGACCGAGCTCGCAGCCGAACTGGAACTTGTTGCGCGAGTCGTCGATCGACCACGAGCAGTTGGTCCGCATCAGGATGCCCTTGTCGACGGCTTTCACCATGTCTTCGAGCTTGGCGTCGCCCGGCTCGACGTTGAGGTTCGCCATGCGGTCGATCGCCGGCCGGCGCCAGCTGTCGGCACGGGTGTTGGCGACGCCCGGCATCCCGGAGCGCGTTTGCGACACGATGCCGCCGAGCGCGCGGACGAGCAAGCCGTCCTTGATCAGGAACTGGCGCTCGGCCTTCGTGCCATCGTCGTCGTAAGCGTAGCTTGCCGACTGTTCGGGCCGCGTCGGATCGAAGGTGACGTTCAGAAGCTTCGAGCCGTACTGGTACTTGCCGAACATGTCGAGGGTGACGAAACTCGTGCCGGCGTAGTTCCTCTCGTCGCCGAGGATCCGGTCGAGCTCCAAGGGGTGGCCGATCGACTCGTGGATTTGCAGCACCATTTGGTCTGGCGCCAGCAAGAGGTCCATCGGGCCTGACGGGCAGTTTGGCGCCGCGAGGAGTTGCAGAGCCTCTTCGGCGATGGTGCGGCCCATCTCGTAATAGTGCGTGTCTTCCAGCAGCTCTAGGCCTTGTTGGCGGCAGATCGCCATGCTGCCGTAGGTGCGGCTCTGGGTCTCGGCGCCTTCGTTGGCCGTGACGCGGAGAACGGGCACGAGCCGGTCGAAGTCCTGGCTTACCTCCCCGCCTTCGCTCGTCAGATAGAGGCGCTCGGAGCGCGAATGCCACAGATCCGCCGACCAATCGACGACCTTGGCATTGAGCTTCATCGTCTTCGATAAGGCCATCAAACGCTCGACCTTGCGCTTCAACGGCTCCGAATCCCAGCTCTTCTTCACCGGACTCTTGAAGACGCCCTTCGGGTGCGGCATCGGGACCCTAGAATAGTCCGTGACGGTGACGCCGCGGTTCTTCTCCGCCCAGGCGACGGCCTTGGCGAAGGCCGCGCGGAGCCCGGCTTCCGACAGTTCGGAGGTCGCTCCGTAGCCGACGCCGCCCTGCATGTGGACGGTGACCATGGCGCCTTCGTCCCGGCCAGTCGAGAGCGGCTGCAGGATGTCTTGGCGCACCGATACGGTGTCGTCTTGGTCGCGGTGGTAACGCAGGCTCGCGAAATCGACCTTCGGGCAGGTCTTCTTGAACAGGTCCTTGATCTCGGAATCGAGCATTAAAGAGCTCCCGTTTGGCCGCCGAGCCGGCCCAAGATGGCGGCCGAGCGATCGATGAAGTTCTGCATCATCTCACCGGTGAAATCGCCCTGCTGGAGCCACGCCAAATCGTAGATCTGGTTGACCACCAATTTGATTTCCGCCTCCTTGTTGAAGGAAGACGACAAGTTCAGCAGGTTTTTGATCGCCGGACTATTCTGGTTGATCACCAAGGTGTGGTCGTCGGGCATCTCTGGCATGAACGGCGCCATGGCGCCGTTGCCGCGGGCCATCTCCTTCATTCGGCGTTGATTTTCGTCGAAGATCAACATCGCCGGGAGCTTGTCGGACTTGAAACTCTCGACGCGGATCTTGACCTTTTCCTTGTCCAAGTGGTCGCGGAAGAGCTTGTCGATCTTCTCGGTCAGCGTCTTTTTGTCATTGGCGTCGACGATGATGTCAGACTTCTGGGCCTCCAAAAGGTGCGACGCCAAGTCCGCGTCGACGCGCTTGAACTTGTATTTCCGTCCGGTCTCCATCTCGAAGAATGGGATGAAGTGGCGGTCGATCATCGTCTCGGCGATGACGGCTTCCATGCCGTGTTCTTTCAACATTCTGAGATAGACGGCTTGGGCGTCGGGATCGTTGCAGTAGATGACCGTGTTCGGTTCGACCTTGTCCTTCATGTTCTCGAGATACTTCTCGAGAGTGACGTGGCCGCCTGACGACGATTTGAAGATGATGTGCTCTTGCATGCGCTCGAAGAACTTGTGGTCCTTCATCATGCCGAATTTGATGAAGGGATGGATGTCGTCCCAGAATTTCTCGTAGTTCGCGGCGTCGGTCTTGGCCATCCCTGAAAGCTTGTCGGCGACCTTCTTCGAAATGTGCTCCGAGATCTTGCGCACCGTCGGGTCGTTTTGGAGGTAGCTCCTCGACACGTTGAGCGGCAGGTCCGGGCAGTCGATGACGCCCTTCAGCAACGTCAGGAATTCGGGGATTAGCTCTTTGGTGTTGTCTGCGACGTAGACTTGGTTGCAGTAAAGCTTCACCTCGCCTTGCGATGCGTCGAGCTCGTGCTTCAGTTTCGGGAAGTAGAGGATCCCCTTCAAGTTGAACGGGTAGTCGACGTTCAAGTGAATCCAAAAGAGCGGATCCGGACTCGCCGGGAAGAGCTTGTGGAAGAAGTCGAGGTAGTCTTTGTCTTCCAATTCGTTCGGCGACCGCGTCCAGAGCGGCTTGGTGTCGTTGAGCGTTTCGCCGCCGAGCTTCACCGGGTAGCGGATGAAGGCGCAGTAGCGGTCGACCAAATGGCGGACCGTCGCTTCTTCCAGCATCTCCTGCGAGTCGTCGCCGATATGCAGGGTGATAGACGTG
>JAYWBY010000202.1:0-36775 GCA_043781115.1 Pseudomonadota bacterium | reverse complement strand
CTTGGCCGAGGTTACCCATGATTACGACGCGATTGAAAGAAGCCATGAGATTGTGCCTTTCGTTGCAGAACTTGGTTTGTTCATACCCAATGCGCGGGCAGCCCGCCAAGCACAAATAAGGCTTTTCACTAGAGGTCCGGGCATGTCATCCTAAGCTCCGATTTTAATTCGCGAGATTCCACGCCGGACGCCGGCTGAGGACTTCCATGACCCGCTTGACGATCCTTGCCTTGTCGCTCTCCTCGCTGCTCTTCGCGACTACCGGCTGCAAGACGAAAGAGAAATTCCCGACGATCGCCCTCCATCTCGCCAGCCCGATCGACGTCGGGGTGTCCGCCGACAACTCCCACTTCTATGTACTGAACGCCGACTTCGACCGCACGTACAACGTCGGCTCGATTTTGGTGCTCGACCAGGACGGCAACAAAGTCAAATCAATCGAAGTACCGCGCATGGGCCGGAGCCTCACCGTTGCTGGCGACGACCTCATCGTGACGTTCGACTACCCAGACGACAAAGAGTCGGCGCACACGCTCTTGTTCGACATTTCCGACCCGGCGAATCCCGTGCAGAAGGTCGACTTCACGATCGACTGTAGCCCGGTGAACGCCGTGGCGGTCAAAGGCTACCCCTACTTCTTCGTTTCTTGCTTGAGTGGCGCGCTTTACGCCGGCACCTTCGGCACGCCCCGCGAAACCTCGCAAATCAAGCTGGTTCGTCGCTACGGCGTGTCGCGCCGCGCGCTCTACCTCGATACCAAGCGCAACCTGCTGCTTGGCTTTACCACCGACACGTCGAAGCAGCTGACGTCCGATAAAGAGCTCCGCGACGACGCATCCTTCGACGGCAACGCCATCGAAATCAAGGACGGTGACGCCGCAATCCCCGACGATATCCCCGACGACATGCAGAACAGCCGCCGCGTCCTGAGCAGCAAAGGCCAACGTCAACTTTATCAATTCTTCGTCTACGACATTCAGGCCGAGAAGGCGGCGGCTCCGGTCTGCGCCGTGACTCCGGACGAGAGCTGCGCTTTTCCGGAGCGCGACAATAACGACCCTATCGTCATCGCCGAGCTGCGCTGGATCTACTTCAAACTTTACAACTTCGACGGCGCCCCGGACCCGAGCGAGCACTTCTTCGACAACAGCTTCAAGTACTACCGAACCAATTTCTACGACGCCAAGGCCGATCCGACCGACCCCGACGTCTTTTACCTCTCGCAACGAGGCAACCCGACGAAGAGCCCCTTAGCCAATCAAATCGTCCGCGTGACCTTCAACGGGGACCTCCGGGTGAAGCCGGACGGCAAGCAGCCGTTCACGGCAGAAGTCTTGAGCTTCGAAAGGGTCTACGGCTTCAAGGGGGCGGAGGCGACCAAGCAAGTCTTCCCGGGCGACTTCGAGATTCAGGAGATCGCCGGCCAGAAGACACTACTTGTCAATAATTTCAGAGACTTAATCAACTGGGTCCGCACCGACACCTACTTTTCGCTTGGAGCCCAAGTCTTGGACGACACCAGCTGGTTCGCCGAGACTACGACCAATGACAGCGCTTTCACGTCGTGGTATCAAGTCGCCCTGACGCCCTCGGGCAGAGCCATGTCGTGCTCCTTTTATGGCAATGCCGTTATGCTCTTGGATGTTAAGCCCGGGGTTGGTATAACGGAACTTAAGCGCATCGAATAACGGCATCTAAAGGCATGATATCTCTATGTCTTTGTGCCTTTTTTAGGCTTAGAGATTGCCGCCATGTTCTTAAAAAAAATCGTCATCTCGGGCTTTAAGTCGTTCGCCGACAAAATCACCGTGACCCTCGACAAGGGGATCACTGGGGTCGTTGGGCCGAACGGCTCCGGCAAGAGCAACATCATCGACGCCGTTCGCTGGGTCATGGGCGAGCAAAACGCCAAGAACCTGCGGGGCGAGAAGGCCACCGACATTATTTTCGCGGGCTCCGAACGGCGCAAGCCGCTGGGCATGGCGGAAGTGTCGTTGGTGTTCGACAACTCCGATGACGACGCCATCTGTCCGGCCGAATACCGTCACGAACCCGAGATCACCTTGACCAGGCGTCTCTACGCCGACGGTCAACGCGAATACTTGATCAACAAAAAAGCCTGTCGCCTGAAAGACATCATCAGCTTCTTCGCGGTCACTGGCCTGGGCGGTCGCAGCTACTCGATGATTCAACAGGGTCAGGTCGAGCGGATCCTTAACGCCAAGCCAGAAGACGTCCGCGAAATCTTGGAAGAGGCGGCCGGCACGGTCGTCTACAAGAAGCGCAAGATCGAAGCCCAACGCAAGCTCGAGCAAACGCAGCTCAACCTGTCGCGCGTCGAGGACATTCTCCTAGAAGTTCAACGCTCGATCGAATCCCTGGAGAACCAGGTCGAAAAGGCGAGAGAGTTCCAAGAACTCAGCGACAAGTTGCGCGAGGACGAGGTGTCCTTGCTGGCGCACAACCACTCGCATTTCAAAGCCGAGCAGTCGAAGCTCCGCTCGGGGCTCGACGGAGAACTGTCGAAGGAAGCCGAGACGCTCGCCGACATTTCCGGCTTGGAAGCCCGCCATCTCGAACTCCAAGGCCAGTTAGACGAGGCCGACCCAGACATCCAGGCGCTGCAAGAGACGATCGCTTTGATGCGCGAGAAGATCGCCCGCGCCGAGTCGATGCTGAAGTCCGCGACCGAACGCATGGATTCCGGCACTCGCCGCCTCGCGTCGATCTCGGAAGAACTGGCGGAAGACGACGCCAACCTCAAGGTCCTCGAGAGCCAGGTCGACGGCGCGCGCCATGAACTCAGCCAAGCCGAAAGCATCGCCCGCTCGCTCAGCGAAGCGATCGAGAGCTTCGAACAAGAGGTCGAGAACGCCAACGAGGCCGCCCAGGTTTACCAGAGCCGGATGGACGAATTCGAAGATGAGATCAAAAACCTCGAGCGCTTGATCGAAAGCAACAAGATCCGCGCCGAAGGCCTCGACAAGGACATCGAACGCGCCCACCGCGAAGCCTCGGAAGAAGACCAACGCCGCGCCGTGCTCAGCGACGAAATCAAGACCGTCGAGGTCGACCTCCGCGCCGCCGAAAAGCGCGCCGGCGCCACGCAAGCCGGTCTCGACCAAGAGATCCGCGAAAAGCACGACCGCGAAGCGGCCGTCGCCCAGCGCTACCATCAGATTAAAGACGCCAACGTCCGCCGTGACGGCTTGCGCGAGAAGTACCACGAGATCAAGGCACGCTACACGTCGCTCTCCGAGCTCGACCAGGGGGCCACCGACGTCGCCGGCTCACTCGCCAAACTCAAGTCCGACGCGCCCGGCATCGACGACGTCGTCAGTGGCCTGCTCACCGACTTCATCGCTTTCGGACCGAAGGCCGTCGAGCTGCCGCAAAAGGCCGCGCTCGCCTTCGAACGCTGGGCCGAGCGCCTGGTGATCCGCGACCTGAATAACTTCAACGACCTAGTTCGCACCGCGCACAAGCACGGCTTAGGCACCCTGCCGGTCACCGTCCTCTCCCAGTGCGAGAAGGTCGACACGGCCGCAGTGATGGCGTGGGCCGACGCCAATGGCGCCGAGTCGCTCCGGCAATACCTCAAGATCGAGCGCCGCATCGACGGCCTCGACACGATCATCGACCGTCTCTACCTCTTGTCGAACCTGGCGCTCGACGAACAGTCGTTGGCGAACTTGCCGCGCGGCGTCATCGTCTTCACCGCCCAAGGCGTGTCGTTCAACGCCATCGACGAGTTCGTCGTCGGAGGGAAGGGCGCTCCTGGCCTCTTGACCAGGAAGACCGAACTCGAGAGCCTCGCCAAGGATTTGAAGGTCGTCGAAGGCGGCCTCGGCCGTGCTCAAGCGGAAATCGACGAGCTCGAGTTCAAGATCAACGAAGACCGCCAAGTCGTCGCGGAGATCGACGCCAAGCTACAAGCCCAGAACAAAGAAGTGCTGGAAGTCATGTCGGCCCAGCAGGCCGTTCAGCAAGTCTTCGACCGTAAACGAGAGCTGATCGAGACGGCCGAGTCCGCCGTCGCCAAGCACCGCGCCACCGAGCAGCGCCTCACGGAAGAGCGCGAGACGCTCTCCAAAAACCGCTTCTCGTTGTCACGCGAGTTGACCAGCGCCAAGGCCGAACTGACCAACATCGAGGGCGAATCCGAAGCGCTGATCGAGCGCAAGGAAGAGGTCCGCCGCCAACACGAGTCGAAGAAGATCGAAGAAGCCAAATCGGGCGCCCGCGCCCAGGCTCTCCGCGACAGCTTCCTGACGACGAAGGCGCAGCTCGAGCTTCTGCAGAATAAGCTGTCGCGCCGCTACGAAGAGCGCACTCGCCTCGAGTCCGATATTTCGGCCGCCCGCCGCGAAGAAGTGCAGGCGAAAGTCGACATTGAGCAGTCGATCCGCGAACGCGAGAAGCTTCAGGACGAGTTTGCCTCGAAGCGCGAAGCCAACGCCGGCCTCATCGAAGAGACCCGGGTCATCGACAACCGCCTCCGGACACTGCGGGAGACCCAAAACTCCTTGCAGCGGACTTTGGCGACGAAGAACGTCGAACTCGAGCGCGTGCGCATGGCGCTGGCCGGCGTCACCGAGCAAGCCGTGGAGAAGTACAAGCTCGACCTCGACGCCTACCGCTTCGACATCGACCCGGAGTTCAACCACGACTCCAAGTCGCGGTCGGTATCGCGGCTCCGCAACAAGATCGAAGGCATGGGCGCCATCAACATGATGGCCCTGAAGGAATTCGAGGACAAGACCGAGCGCCGGGACTTCATTACCAAGCAGCGCGACGAGGTCGTCTCCAGCATCGACCTCCTGACCGCGGCGATCAGCGAGATCGAAGAGACGTCGCTCCGGAAGTTCCTGGAAGTCTTCGAACGCATCAACTTCGAATTCGGCCAGCTCTTCCCGATCCTTTTCCCCACGGGAGAAGGCAAGCTCGAGATGACGAGCCCCGACAACCCGATGGAAGGCGGCGTCGAGATCCTCTGCCGCTTGCCCGGCAAGAGCCAGAAGCCGATGAGTCTTTTCTCCGGTGGAGAGAAGGCTTTGACGGCGATCTCCTTGATCTTCGCGTTGCTGAAGACCAAGCCTACCCCGTATTGCTTCCTGGACGAAGTCGACGCGCCGCTCGACGAAGCCAACGTCGGCCGCTACAACCGCGTGTTGGAAGCGCTGTCGCCCCAGTTCCAGTTCATCGTCATCACCCACAACCGCCGCACAATGGAAGTGCTCGACACGCTCTACGGCATCACGATGCAAGAGCCTGGCGTTTCCAAAGTTGTCGGCGTCGACATGCAGAAGGACCTGCCTTCGCACCTCCGCAAAGCCTTCAAAGAGGAAAAAGCGCCGCAAATCGCCGGTGCTCCGACCTCCGACCGGGCCGTCGAAGGCGCCACCTCGGGTTGACCTCTTAGAGCATTTTCCCGGTCTTGGTGGCGGCCCCGAACAACCCCAGGGTTTCGACGGCTTCCAAGACGGCGGCTTCCCCGACGCCGGCGGCGAAACCTTTGCTTCGGGCGGAGGCTGTTAGAGGACGGCGCGGTTAGAGTGGCTCCGGAACGTGATAGAATGAAGTTCGATCACGACTCGGAGCCTCGCCATGCCCAAATCCGCTTGGTTAAGCATCAAATTCCCATTCTTCCCGCTACTGCTTCTGGTCGGTTACGGATGCAGCGGCGGCTCGGGCGTCTCAGGCGGGTTGCCTGGCGCGACGGGCGCGGACGCCGAAGCCCAGTCTTCGTGGATCGTCGGGGACTGGAAGGGCAACTATAAGAACAAAGTCGCCGATGAAGGTTCGAGTCTTCGTGAGACGTCCGCCGTCGCCAACTTCATCCCAGCGGACGACAAAGCCAAGACCGGCACGTTCACTTTCACTTTGCCTCTTCTCGAAAAAGTGGAGGTCAAAGGCACGTACCATGACTTCCAAGGCAAAGACCTCCTTCTCGACGTCACGACGTCCAACCTGTCGACCGTCGGACTGCCTAACACCAGCACGGACATGAGTTACGACCTGGTCGGTGACGCCCTTGAGCTCTACAACGACCGCATCACGTTGCGCCTCGTTCGAGGCAAAGCTACGACCGGAACCGGAACCGCGGACGGCACCGATCAACCCGCGGCCGATGCCGTCGTCGGCGACTGGATCTGCAGCGGCATCAACAGTTTTTCTTGGAAGATCACCGTCAAGGACGAGACGTCCTTCGCCCTCGACGTCTTCGACCCACGCGGCGGCCGCGAGAGCATCTGGATGACAGGCTCAGTGGCCATCACCAGGGGCCAAACCGACGCCGACGCCGTGTTGACGGTGACGAACGCCAAGACCGACAAATACAAAGGCCTCGAGCTGCGGGCCAACACGCTTGGCACCAATCTAATGAACGTCAGGCGCATGACGACTGCGACCGATGGCACAAAGGCCGTGACTGAGACTATGCCGTGCAACCGCAATTCTTGATAAGTCAGAGCGGCGTGTAAGGCTCGAAAAACTGATTCATCCCGGCCGTCACGCCCTGCGAATGGCTGCCGTCGATGCTCCACGCGTAATCGATCCGGAGGAGAAGCCGGTAGACCTGCGGCACGGCGAAGCGCAAACCGACTCCCGCCGTTGCTCGCACGTCGCGGCTGGCGTCGCGCCACGTTTCACCGGCGCCACCCGCGTCGACGAACATCGCATTTTGCAGCCACAGGTATTTGCTCTTCAGAAACAAGTGCCGCAGTTCCGCGTTCGCCCACGTGGCGTGCGTCCCGTAAAGCGCGCCGTCCGACAAGCCGCGAATCGAATCAAGCCCACCGAGGAAGTACTGACTCTGCAGCGAATTGAAAGTCGACTGGCCGGCGACCGCATGAACGCCGACGTTCCAACCCCGCGGCAAGATTTTGTAGTAGAACGTTTCCAGCTCGCCGGTGCTGTGAACGATCGACCGGTCGATGAGGGGCCCCGCTTTCAATTTGGCTCTCAATCCGTCGAACTCGATCGTGTTGACCTCGATGTCGTCGAAGAGCAGCGTCGGCAAAGCCTTGGTCTGGATGCGCCTCTCGTTCGAAACCGTCAAGTCCTTCGGCGGCCGCTTGGGCTCGTCCCCTTCTGGGTCGAAGACGGACGGCGCCTCTTGGACGACTTCAAAATCGAAGCCGTATTTCCATGCGTAACTTCCGGACTCGGCGGACAAAGGCGTGAGGAGTTTGACGCGGCTGATGGAGGCATTGGTGCTGACGGCGCCCAAGCGCTCGCCCTCACGGTCGTAAACAGTGCGCCGGTGGAAATCGCGCCAGAATTCGGCGCCGAGATAGTAGCGGCCGGCATGGCTGCGCGGGTCCCGCCCATAGACGACGAAGCCCGGCGGTGCGTCGCCGTAACGGCGCATTTCGGCGCCGAGCGTCAAGAGGCGGCCGAACGAATGGATGTCGTACATGCCTAGAATGCGCAGGGGCGTGCCGCCGCCGTAGACGCCCCGGATGACGGGAATCGTCGTCCACTTTTCGTCGACCAGGACGTGCATGCGGTAGCCGCCCGGAGTCGACAAACTCGGCTCGGGGACGATCTTGACGTCGGTGAAGACACCGGTGGTCATCAACTTTCGTTGGAGCCGCTGAATGTCGCCTTCGGTGAGTTCGGCCGGGAATTGGTAGTCGACGTAGCTTTCGAGCCAATCGGGGTCGGTGCGCTCGAGGCCCGACATTTCGACGCTGACGATGTGGTACGTCGTCTCAGGCGGAACCGCCGAGGCGGTTCCCGAGGAGGCCAGCCACATCCAAGCAGCGAGCAACGTCAGCCGCGACTCAAAGGAACGGGTCATCGGCCACGAGGTATTTTTGAACGTAGTCTCGAACGCCATCCTCGATACTGGTCATGGGCGCTTGATAGCCAGCGCGCTCGCGCAAATTGGTGAGGCTCGCTTCCGTGAAATACTGGTACTGGGAGCGCAAGGTCTCGGGCATGTCGATGAAGTCGAGACGGGTCTCGGGTTTGCCCATCGCCTTAGCCGTTGCCCTCGCGAGATCGGCGAAGCTCCGCGCCTTGCCCGAACCGACGTTATAGATCCCCGACTGGGCGCGATTCTTGTTCGCGTAGAGATGCCACAAGACGTCGATGCAGTCCTTGACGTAAACAAAGTCGCGCTTTTGTTCGCCATGCCCGACGCCATCGCGATACGATTTGAAAAGCTTTATTGTGCCCGACTCTTTGACTTGCGGCACGAATTGGTAGACGACGCTCGACTGCGACCCTTTGTGGTATTCCTGCGGTCCGTAGACGTTGAAAAATTTGAGGCCGGCCCAAAAGGGTGGCGTGTTGGTCTGCTGCATGGCCCAGTCGTCGAACTTTTGCTTGCTGAATCCATACGGGTTCAACGCCTTCAAGCTGGGCATCGTGGCGGGGTCGTCGACGAAGGTCTTTTCCTTGTCGCCGTAGGTCGCCGCCGACGAGGCGTAGATGAAAGGGACCTCGTACTCGGCGCAGAAATTCCAGAGGTTGATCGAATAATTGAGATTGTTCTGCATCAAGTAGTCGACGTCGGTTTCGGTCGTGGCCGAACTCGCGCCGAGATGGAACACCGCCTCGACCTCACGGCGCACGCCGACTTCGGCGAGCCACTTGAAGAGGTCGTTCTTGTGCAGGACGGTCGAAAAGCGGCGCTTCGCCAAGTTCTTCCACTTGGCGCCGGTGCCCATGCGGTCGGCGATGACGATGTCGCGAAGCCCTTCTTCGTTGAGCTTCCACACGAGACCGCTGCCGATGAACCCTGCTCCGCCGGTAACGATGAACATGAAAAGGCGCTCCCACTAGGTACTAGCCTGATTTAGCACAACCAAGCGCTTCTGTAAAACAGTAACTATTTGTTTTTTAAGGACAAAATATCGGAGAGCCGCTTGGCGTCACGCGGGGAATGGGCTTTTTCGTCGTTGTCGAAGTAAACATAGACCGAGCGGCCGGACTTGGCCCAAGCGCGCACGCGCCCGGCGGTAGCCTGCAGCGCCTCGTCGGTGTAACCGTCGACATATTCGGGATCCTGGCCGTGCATGCGGAGGTAGACGAAGTCGGTCGTCGGCTCGTCCATCTTCAGCGAATGTGCGCCGGCGTCGGCGATGACCAGGGCGATCTTGTGACGCCGGAGAACTTCAAAAAAATCCGGGTCGTCAAAACTCGGATGGCGAAATTCGAAGGCGTGGCGAATGGGGTAGCTACCGCCGGGATCGGTGTGGCTACGGCCTTCGACGAAGCTGTCATGGCGGCTGGCCAAGGCTGCTGCGGCCTCGGAGCTCTGCGGCAAAAGCGCGATGAAGTCCTCGAAGCGGCTGTCGACCAAAGGTAGGTTTGGGGGGAATTGCCAAAGCAGCGGACCAAGCTTGTCCTTCAGGCACAAGAGACCGGAGGCGAAGAAGTTCGCCAGCGGCTGCTCGACCTCTTTCAGGCGGCGCCTGTGCGTGATGAACTGCGAAGCCTTGACGGCGAAGCGGAAGCCGGGCGGCGTTTGCGCATGCCACTGCTGAAACGTTGCCGGCTTTTGCAGCCGATAGAACGTCCCGTTGATCTCGATGGAGTTCACCTGCCTGCTGGCGTGCTCTAGCTCGCGCTTCTGCGCCAACTTAGGAGGGTAGAAGACCCCTCGCCAAGGTGCATAAGTCCAACCGGAGAACCCGACAAGAATCTCAGGCATTGCCAAGCTCCGCGGCACCAACGGGGAATGTCACGAG
This sequence comes from Pseudomonadota bacterium, assembly GCA_043781115.1. GTDB lineage: Bacteria > Bdellovibrionota_B > Oligoflexia > Oligoflexales > CAIYRB01 > CAIYRB01. The sequence goes on along the minus strand of JAYWBY010000202.1, from coordinate 27,074 downwards.
AATTATAGGGAGTTCGTGTTCGACTGGTCAACTGCCTAAAAAATGAGCGGGGCACTGCCTCCCGGGGCTAAGGCGGTCGTCACATACCGCCGAAACCTAGGGAAAGCTCTAGGAGTTCCTGATGTGTGTTTCCGCAATCGTTGAAACTGAGTTGGAGCGGATTGCCGCGCGCCTTAATCTGACGCGCCTCGATGACGTCACGGCGTGGCACGAGCGGCCCGCATCAGCGCATGAAGCGCCGCCGAAGCGGATCGAAGCCCATGACCCGGCGGTGATCATTCGCCAAGGCAATGGCGGTCGCCTCGTCGCCGAGCGCATGGCCTTCAATTCTTACGTCCTCCACCGTGCGAGCCTTGGCGGCGACATGTGGGCGGAGCGCATGCTGTCGCACCAGCACGGGCTGCTAGTCCTAAAAAGTTTCTCGGAATGGGTGAACCTCGGCATGCTGCTCGGCCAAGGACTGCTCCCGCTTCACGAAGCCAACTGCGCCTTCAACCGTTTCGCGGTGCCGTCGCAGCGGTTCGGTTCGGCTCGCGAAAACCGTCTGGTCCTGGCGAACTTCAATCCGGCCTCCGGAAGTTCCCTCCTCGTGCCGGTGCTCTTCGATCTGCGCCAACGCCAAGAAGCGGGCGCTTTGATCCGCGAATTTGCCATCATCTCGGACGATCCGCATCCCGCGATGCGGCCCTTCGGCACCGAAATCTCGCCGGTGTGTTTGGGCTTTGAAGGCGCCATGGAGTGGCTGCACGTCCAAGGCGCCGGCGGAGAGGCGAGCGAGGACGCCGAAGATCCGGGCGCCGAGCCGGCATGGAACGAAATTCTGGCCGATGGCAGCCCGGAAGTGTGTTCCTTCAATTTATTTAAGTCGGCTTGACGTCATGTCCGCCTAACGTCCGTCGACGGTCGCCCCAACTTCTGATAAGCCTGCGAGATGGCCAAGGAACGACTATTTATAATCGATGCGATGGCGTTGGCCTTCAGGAGCTTCTACGCCTTAGGCCGGAGTTCGCTCGCCACTAGCCAAGGGATGCCGACCGGCGCAATCTACGGCTCGGCGATGTTCTTGAACAAGCTGATCCAAGAGCAGCGCCCGCACTATCTCGTCGCCGTCACCGATACTCCCGAGCCGACGTTCCGCCACGAGATCTACAAAGAGTACAAAGCCACGCGCGACCGGATGCCGGACGACCTTGGCCAGCAGATTCCGCTGATCTTCGAACTCTTCTCGCACTTTCACATGCCGCTTCTGCGACTGCCCGGCATGGAAGCCGACGACGTCATCGGCACGCTCGCCAAACGTTACGCTGGTCCGAATCTCGACGCTTACATCGTCTCCGGCGACAAAGACTTCATGCAGATCATCGGCGATCACATCTTCATGTACGCGCCGAAGAAGAACGAAGAGGCGCTGATCATCGACGTCGCAGGGGTTAAGGAGAAGTTCGGTTGCACGCCCGCGCAAGTCGTCGACTGCTTGGCTTTGATCGGCGACACGGTCGACAACGTCCCAGGCGTACAAGGCATCGGAGAGAAGGGCGCCGCCCAATTGATACAGACCTACGGGTCGCTCGAGGGCATCTATGCCAACCTCGACAAGATCACGGCGAAAAAGCAGCGGGAAGGCCTCGAGCGGTGCAAGGACGATGCCTTTTTGTCTCGTCGCCTGGTCACCCTCGCGACGGAACTCCACCTGCCGTTGAAGCTCCCGGACCTGGTTTGTTCGCCCGACTTGGCGTCGAACAACGCCAAGCTGGCCGCCTTTTACAACCGGTTCGAGTTCAAAACGCTGGCCAACAAGGTCCTGAAGACCCTCGAAAAGAGCGAGGGCAAAGCCAAAGCGAAGATCGATTCCGCGCCCGCCGTCGACGGAGCGAAGATCGAATTGGCCACGGGCGTGCTCGTAGACGACGCCGCGACGCAAGCCTCGCTAAAGGCGGCGCTCGACCAGTCCAAGACTTTCGCCTTCGTCATGGAAGGGTTTGGCTTCGGTTCGGACGTCATCGCCGACAAGCCGTCGCTGCTCGGCCTCGCGACGGAAGACGGCTCGGCGTTCGCGCTGCCGCTCACCGAAGAGGGCGTCTACTTCATCCGCCCTTACTTGACCAAGCCCGAGAAGAAGAAGATCGGCCACTCGCTGAAGACCTCCTGGCAAGGTCTCTACAACGTCGGGATCGACCTTGGCCCAAACCTCGTCGACTTGGAAGTAGCCGACTACCTCATCGACCCGAATAACTACAACCACACCACGGAAGCCTTGGTCGGCCGCTTCAACCCCAACCTCCCGGTCGCGGGCGACGCGGCGAGCCGAGCGTTGACGCTCTTGCGCCTCGCCGACGCCATTCTGCCGCGTATCGCCAACATGGGGTTGACGGCGGTCTTCGAAGAAATCGAGATGCCGCTCATCCCCGTCCTCGCCGAGATGGAGCGCACTGGCATCTACGTTGACGCCGAATTCCTGGATAAGTACTCGAACGAGTTGGCTGACATAGGCAACAAGGTGGAAGCCAATCTCTACCAAGCGGCCGGCCAAGAGTTCAACATCAACTCGCCAAAGCAGCTGCAGGAGCTGCTTTTCGAAAAGTTGAAGCTTCAAGATGAAGCCGGCATCAAGCGCATGAAAAAGACCAAGACCGGCTTCAGCACGGACGAGTCCGTGCTGCTACGCTTGGCTGCGAGCCACGCCGTGCCGCAGCTCATCCTCGACTACCGGGCCGTGTCGAAGCTGAAGAACACCTACGTCGATTCGCTGCCCCAGTTCATCAACCCGAAGTCGGGCCGCATTCATACGAGCTTCCGGCAGACGGTCGCGGCGACGGGCCGCTTAAGCTCGGACAAGCCGAACCTCCAGAACATCCCGATGCGGAGCGACCTAGGCCGGAAGATCCGCCGCGCCTTCACGCCTGGGCGCGAAGGGGAAGTCATCATTTCCGCCGACTACTCGCAGGTCGAGATCCGCCTTTTGGCGCATCTAGCCGGCGACGAGTCGCTGATCGATGCCTTCAAGCGAGGCTTGGACATCCATACGGTCACTGCCGCGAAGATTTTCGGCGTGAAAGAATCCGCCGTGGACCAAGTCCTGCGCTCGCGCGCCAAGGCGGTCAACTTCGGCATCATCTACGGCATGGGACCGCAGCGACTAGCCCAAGAGACGGGCGTGACGCTGGCGGAAGCGAAGGAATTCATTCAACGCTATTTCGAGGTCTATCCCGGAATTTACCGCCTAACCGAGACCCTGGTCGAATCGGCGAGGGAAAAGGGCTACTGCGTGACGATGAAGGGTCGGCGCCGCCCGATTCCAGAAATCGGTGACACCAACCAAGGTCAGATGGCGCGCGGCGAGAATATCGCCATCAACGCGCCGATCCAGGGCAGCGCCGCCGACTTGATCAAGTTGGCGATGATCCGTATTCAAGCGGACTTTCGGCGCAACAAGATGAAGACGCGCATGCTGCTGCAGGTGCACGACGAATTGGTTTTCTCGGCCCCACTGAGCGAAGTCGAAAAGGCGACGGCCTTGATCCGCCAGGGGATGGAACACGCCTTCGAGACGAAAGTGCCGCTGAAGGTCGACATTCGCAGCGGCAAGGACTGGCTCGACGCCCACGGCTGATCAGCCTGGGCGCTTCCTGCACCGGACGATCGACGTGTCGTTGAAGCCGGGCGTCGAAAGCGACTTGAAGACCAAGCCTTCGATGAAGTCGTCGGGCTTTTCCAGCGCTTCGAGACAGCGCTCTACGGTTCGGTAGAGAGGCAGCGTCTCGACGCTCGCCGACGTGTAGACGCGCGGCAGCATTTCCCACCGTTCGAGGTAGGTCCGGTCTTTCAGCAATTGCCCGTCTTTCTTCAACAAATCGAAGATGTAGACGTGGTCTTCGGACTTGCGCCATTCGCCGTCGACGACCGTCCAACCAACGACAGGAGCGAAGAGGCGGCGGAGTTCGGCGGAGAGCGCCGCCGACACGGCCTTTTGATGAAACTCGCCTTGGCGATTGTAGGCAAGTACGGCTTGAGACGGTTCGGCCGAGATGTGAAATTGCGCGCGGTGCCCGTGGATTTTCAGCTGCCCGCACCAGCCGGCGTCCAGCACGCGCTTCATCGCGCCGCGATCGGGACGGATCTCCGTCTTCGGATGCATGGCTTTAATGTACGCGGACAAAGACAAGGTCGGTCGTCTCGTGAAAATCGTCGAATCAAAAATCCCAGGCAACGCCAACCGCGGTATCCTTCCAGCACATCTTGAGTGATGGCCGGACTATAACCAAGGGTTGGGGCCTCGGCAACAAAACGCGCTGCCTCATTTAAAGTCAGCGATAACTGGCGCATGATCCGAGGGTTTTTCGCCTTTGCGTTCGTCACGGTCGACGGTGCAGGCGGTCAAACGCTTGATCATCGGGGCCGAAGCGAGGACCAAGTCGATGCGGAGGCCGATGTTCTTTTGGAACCCGAGCATCCGGTAATCCCACCAAGTGAACTGTGTCTCCGTCGGATGGAGATGGCGGAACGAATCGACCAGGCCGAAGTCTTGCACTTCCGCCAGCGCGTTGCGCTCGCGCGTCGAGCAAAGAATCTTCTCCCTCCAACTCGCGGGATCGTGCACGTCCAAGTCGCCCGGTGCGACGTTGAAATCGCCCGTTACGAGCAGCGGAGTCGACGGATCGTACTGCTTGTCGAGAAAACGTCGCAGCCGTGCCAGCCAGTTGAGCTTATAGAAATACTTGTCGGCCCCGACTTCCTGGCCGTTCGGGATGTAAGCCGACATGACGTTGACGCCGTCGAAGGTGCCGACGATGGCGCGCGCTTGGCCGTCGTCGACGCCGTCGTCGAAGCTTCGGAGTAGGGTTTCCGAAGGCTTTTTCGAGAGAAGCGCCACGCCGTTGTAGGACTTCTGGCCGAAGGCCGCGGCGTGATAACCCGCCGCCTTTATTGCATCGAAGGGGAACTTCTCGTCCATGCACTTCAGCTCTTGCAAGCAGACGACGTCGGGGTCGTGCCGTTTCAAGAACGCAAGGAGGCGCTCGAGCCGTGTCCCGATCGAATTGACGTTCCAAGTAACTACACGCAGCATCGACTACCCTCCGAGAGGCGATGCTACTTTATATAGTTTTTTATCTTCAGGTCCTTAATGATTTCTTGCATCTCACCAGGAGCCTTGGCGTATTTCTTCGCCGCTTGGACGGCGCCCGGGGCGGCCTTCATCAGCATCGGCTTGAAGAGACGCTCCAAAACCTCGGGTTTCAGCGACTGCAGGGCGCCGACGATCTCGTCGTAGTTCGCCGCCAGGACTTCGCCGTCGAAGCGGATGCTTTGGTAGTCGCGGACGATCAATTCGTTGGCGGCATCGACGCCCCAACGTTCGGCGATCCGGTCGCGGTCTTCGTCGCTGAGACCGGCGCTCGACTCGGTGACGACGTAGGTCACCATCGTTTCGTCGCCTAGAATTTTGAAGGAGCCCTGGACGCCGTTGGCGAGCCGGCGCGTGTATTCCGCTTGGCAGAAGTCCTGGACCTTGTCCTTGTGGATCGTCGCTTCGCCTTCGAAGTGGCGCGCTTGTTCCTGGTATTCGCGGAATTTATCGATCGCTTCGGCGACGGGCGCCGGCGGCGTCACCGTGTCGTTCGTCTTCGAAGCCGGCGCCTTGGTCTTCTTCGTTTTGAACGGGTCGATTTTTTTGTCGGTTTTGCTCATGCCAGAAACATCGGCGCTTTCGGGCGAGGGATTAGGGTTCTGCCAATAACAGATTGATATTTAAAGATTATCTCTACCGAAATCGTGCCGCCCTAAGGTCGCCCCTAGTCTCGTCGATAAAGAGCCTAGGAGGTTTCCATGGCGAACCAGAAGAAATCAAAGAGGTCGAGCGAGCGCTTACCCGTGACTCCGCAGGAGTTCAAGGGCCGGCTCGTCGACCGCACTGGCGGTACCGACGAGATCGCGCTGGTTTGGAACGTCTCCGCCGAAGGGCTTTGCCTTTGGGCGACAAAAAAATATCAGCAAGGCGAGCAGCTGAAGCTCGTCGCCAGCTTTCCCTGGACGGTCGAGATCAATTGCCAAGTCCGCTGGAGCCGCGCGGTTCCCGAAAGCTCGGGTTTTCTCCTTGGACTGGAAGCGCTCGATCATCACGACAAGCTCGCCGAACTCCACACGCGGCTCAACCCTTTAGGGAAGAAAGCCGGCTGAGAGCGGCGGCGACGTCGACCGGCTGCGTGTCGATTCCTTGCCACACGTCGCCCAGCGCATTCAGGCGGCCGGGCATCGTCTTGATCGTAAATGCGGCGGGCGTCAATGTCTCGGTCAACTCCGACCAATGGAGCGGCGCCGAGACGGTCGCGCCGGGCCGTGGCCGCACGCAATAAGGCGCCGCGAGCGTCTGACTGCGGCGGTTTTGCAGGCAGTCGAGATAGAGTCTGCCGCCACGCCGCGCCGGCGCCCGTTCCATCGTCGTTAAATTGGGGAGGCGCGCTTCGACGATCCGGCAAATCGCCTCCGTTAGCCCGCGGCCCTCGTCGTAACTCACACTGCCGTCGACCGGCAGGTAAATGTGGAGGCCGCTCGAGCCGGAAGTTTTGAGAAAGCCTTTGACGCCGATCATTTGCAAGACGTCCTGCACTACCTTCGCGACTTTTACCACTTCCGCGAACGACTGTTCCGCGGGATCGAGATCGACGACGACGAAGGTCGGGCGGTCCAATTGCGGCACGCGCGAGAGCCACGGATTGAGCTCGATGCAGCCGAGGTTCGCCATGTAGAGGAGCGTCGCTTCGTTGTCGCAGATCAAATAATCGATCGTGCGTTCGCTCGATTCGACCCGCGTCGTCGAAACGAACGGCGGCAGATATCCCGAGACGTCTTTTTGGAAAAAACTCTCGCCGTCGATGCCGTGGGGGTGCCGGTGCATCGACTCCGGTCGGCCTGCGAGATAGGGGAGAATGAACGGGGCGACGGCGCGGTAATACTCAATGACGTCGCCTTTCGTGTAGCCTTCCTTCGGCCAGAAGACGCGACCCAAATTGGTGAGCGTCGGCCGGTCGAGGGCCGCCCCGTCGCGCGGCTTGACCCAAAAGGAGCTCGTCCCGGGTTTATAAATGCTAGCCGAGTGGCGAGCCTGCGTCCCTGGTGCCGGCTCGTCCCGCGCGTCCGGCACGAGCCGCAAGACGTCGCCGAAAAATGGCAGCGCGGCGAGCAAGCGCTTCCGCTCCGAAAGCGGCAAACCGCGGGTGCTCTTGCCGTCGAGATGCAGGAGGTCGTAGATCCAATACGCGCTGCGCGGTGACTCACCTTTGGTGACGATTTCGCCGTCGACGACGAGCTTCCGCCCAGGGAGTTGCAAGGCGCGCGTGATTTCGGGGTATCTCTGGTCGAAGGGCAAAAACTGCTTCGAATGGAGGCGAACGCTGCCGCCTTCGATTTCGGCCAAGGCCCGGACGCCACCCGGCCTTGGTTCATAGAGCCAACCTTCGCCTTCGCATTCACCCGCGAGTTCGGTGAAAAGCATCGGCTTCAACTTTCTCGGCAAAGCTTCGGTTGGCGCGGTGTCCCAAGAGGTCGAGGCGCCTTCTTCGCTCGGCGGTTTCGCGGTCAGGCCTTTCTTCATCCGTTTGGGTTTCGCCAACGGCGGATCATTCGCCAAGCCGCGCTTCAGCACGCCGTCTTCCACCAAGCCCGAGCCCGGTAGCCAGACTTCGCCCTTACCAGTGGCCTCCGCGGCGATCTCGGCCATCGTGCGGCCGGTTGCGGCGGAGCGGGCCTCTTGGGGCTCGTCGACTTTGTAGGTCGCGAATTCGTCGCGCTTCTTCAGGAGCAGCCAGGCTTTGCCTGTGTTGTCTTTGTCGAGGCGGACGAGCGCGAACTCGCCGCCGATCTTGCTGCCGCTGATAAGAAAGGTGATGTGACCTTTCGCCATACCTTTGGCGAAGTTCTGTTCGCTGTCTTCGCGCCCCGTCGCCGACCTTTCGATGAACGTGCCGCGGTCCCAGATCATGACGGTGCCGGCGCCGTAGTTGCCTTTCGGGATGACGCCCTCGAAGTCGCCGTAGTCCATCGGATGGTCTTCGACGTGAACGGCGAGGCGCTGATCGTTCGGGTTTAGGGAAGGCCCCTTTGGGATCGCCCAACTTTGGAAGGCCCCGTCGTGTTCGAGGCGGAAGTCATAGTGGAGCTTGGTCGCCTCGTGGAGCTGGATGACGAAACGCAGCTCGCCGGAGCCGACCTTGCGCTCGCCGACGGGTTCCGGCGTCTCACCTGGGCGCCGTTTGCGGTTGTATTCCTTTAGGCTCATCTGGAGCTCCATCGTACCCCGACCAAGCTGGGTCGCGCAGCCTGAGGATGACGGGCCCTCCAGAATCAGGTTAGACTGGCGGGCAGTCAGAAACCGCGTGAGGTCCCGAATGTTCGGCATCGGATTCTCTGAGCTGGTGGTCATCGCCATCGTCGCTCTCATTTTCGTCGGCCCTAAACGTTTGCCGGAAGTGATGAAGCAAGCCGGCAAGTTCTTTGTCCACGTCCGCCGCACGGCCAACGACGTGCGCGGCACGTTTGACCAGGTCGTCCGCGAAGCCGAAGACGAGATCCGCAAGGAAGAGGCCGAGCATCTCCGCACGATGCTCGCCGCCAGCGCTCCGAAGCCGGTCACGACGGTCCAAGCCATCGAATCCGGCACTGTCGTGAGCGGCGTGGTGAAGCCTGAAGCGACGCCCGCCCCAGCCCCTCACGCGCCGGACGGAACGCAGCCGCTCGCCGCGCCGACCCACGACATTTCGCTGGCTTCGGTCGACAAGGACAAGTAAAGCTCGTTCGTGGACCATTTCGAGCTAAAAAACGGTGTTTACCACTGCGAGGACGTGCCACTGCCGGCCCTTGCCGACGCCGTTGGCACCCCTGCTTACGTGTACTCGGAAGCCACTTTGACGCGCCATTGCCGCGAGCTTCTGAAGGCGTTCGCCGCCTATCCGACGCTCGCCTGCTTCGCGGTCAAGTCATTGAGCAACCTCGCCGTTTTGCGCCGGATCTTCCAGGAAGGTCTCGGCGCCGATCTCGTTTCCCTGGGCGAGCTGGAACGAGCGCTGCTTGGCGGAGCCCCCGCCAATCGCATTGTATTCTCTGGCGTCGGCAAGCGCCCCGACGAGATCCGCCGGGCCCTGTCGGCCGGCATTTTGATGTTCAACGTCGAGTCCGCCTACGAGCTCGACCTCATCGCACAGATCGCCAAGGAAATGGGCAAACGCGCTCCGGTGAGCCTCCGCCTCAACCCAAACATCGACGCCAAGACCAACGAAAAGATCGCCACCGGCCTCTACACGACGAAGTTCGGCTTACCGGAAGCCGAGCTTCCGTCGCTGCTCGACCGCATCGGCCGCGATCCGAACCTCGAATTGGCCGGGATTTGCTGCCATATCGGCAGCCAGATCACCGAGCTGGCGCCGCTGGCCGAGGCGGCGGCCCGCATGGCCTCAGTGGCAAAGAGCATCATCGCTTCGGGCCACCAGCTTCGCCACCTGAACATGGGCGGCGGCCTCGGCATTCGCTACAACGACGAGACACCGCCGACCATCGAGGCTTACGCCAAGACCCTGATTGAGGCCGTGAAACCGACGGGCCTTAAGCTGATCATCGAGCCCGGCCGCGTCTTGGTCGGCAACATCGGGGTGCTCCTGACGCGCGTCGTTGGAGTGAAGAAGACGCCGGCCCGCAACTTCGTCGTCGTCGACGCGGCGATGAACGACCTCATTCGGCCGAGCCTCTACGACTCCTATCACGACATCCGGGCTGTGAAGGCGCCGAAGCCAGATACTCCTAAGGAGCTCTGCGATTTCGTCGGGCCGGTCTGCGAAACCGGCGATTTCCTCGGCAAAGGTCGCAGTTTGCCGCTGCCCGCCGCCGGTGACCTGGTGCTCATCCGCAGCTGCGGCGCCTATTCGTCGTCGATGGCTTCGCAGTACAACAGCCGCCCGCGCGCGCCGGAGATCCTGGTTTCAGGCTCCGGTTACCGCGTCGTTCGCCAAAGGGAAAGCCTTGAATCCCTTTGGGCAAGCGAGCTTGACGGCTTGGCCGACGCCTGACAAACTCTCCTCCGCCTTTAGGCAATCAGGGGGAAGTGTCCGTGTATTCGCAATTTCCGAAGTCGGCGGCCATCGTTCAGAAGTACGGCGGCACGTCCGTCGGCAACGCCGAGCGCATCAAAAGCGTCGCCGCGCGCATCGCCGCGCAAGTCCGTGACGGCTACACCAACCTCGCGATCGTCGTCAGCGCCCGCTCGGGCGAGACCAATCGCTTGGTCGAGATGGTCAACGAAGTAAACCCGCAGGCTTCGGGCGTGTCTTACGACATGGCCGTCGCCGCCGGCGAGCAGGTCAGCGTAGCGCTCATGGCGGCGGCGTTAGAGGGTGAGGGCATCAAGGCCATGCCCTTTTTGGCCTATAAGCTCGGCATTTACACCGACGAGCTGCACTCGAAAGCCAGGATCAAACACATCAACACCGCCCCGATCCGCGAAGGCTGGAAGAACGGTGCCGTCGCCGTGATCGCCGGCTTTCAAGGCATCACGCCCGAAATGGAGCTAACGACGCTCGGTCGCGGCGGCAGCGACACCAGCGCCGTAGCGCTCGCCGTAGCGCTCGAGGCGGCGTTCTGCGAAATCAACACCGACGTCGACGGTGTCTTCACCGCCGATCCGCGGGTGGTGCCGGAAGCGAAACTCATCGAAGAGCTCGACTACGAAGTGGCGCTTGAGATGGCGTCGCTCGGCAGCAAAGTCCTGCACCCACGCTGCGTCGAACTCGGCGCCAAGTTCAAAATGCCGCTTACCGTCCGCAACACCTTTACTCCGAATGACCACAGAAGGACCCGTATCATGTCGCACGCCGAAGCCGACTCCATTGAAGCGCTGGTCGTTGCCGGCGTCACCCTTGACCGCAACATCGCGAAAATCACGTTGAGCGGTCTGGCGAAGGACAGCGCGGTCATCTCGGAGATCTTCCAAAAGCTCGGCGCGCTCGGCGTCAACGTCGACATCATCGTTCACGACAAACCGGATACCGACCACACGATGCGCGTCGGATTCACCGTCGCCAAGACCGATCTCGAAGGGGCGAAACGCGCCATCGCCAAATTGATGGAAGAAAAGCGTTACCCTGCCGTCACCGTCTCGACCGAGAGCGGACTCGCGAAGGTGTCGACCGTCGGCGTCGGTATGCGCAGCTACTCCGGCGTCGCTGGTCGTACCTTCGGGGCGCTGACCTCGCACGGCATCAGCATCAACATGATCTCGACCTCCGAGATCAAAATCTCGGTCGTCGTCGCCGAGCAGGACGCGGACAAAGCCACGAGCGTCCTGCACAAGGAATTCATCAAGTGAGCCTGGCGACGACCTTCACTACTTGAAGGTCCGCACTTTGCCGACCATCAATTTGACTTCTTCCGGACTCAAAACCGAGCCCCAGGGAGCCATCATCGCGCTCAAGCCGACGGACGCGCCGCCGTTGGTGATGACCTTGGCGATGCGTTCGTCGTTCGTCGCGGCTTGCCAAGCGGCGTCGGTAAAGTTCCTCGGCCGCGGGTTTAGCGCCATGCCGCCAGGTCCATCGCCGTGTCCGGTTTGGCCGTGGCAATTCGAGCAGAGCGTCTGGAATCGTTCGTTGATATCGATCGCCGGACCGCCCGCGGGGGGCAGATCGCCCGTCGCCGTCAGCTTCGGCGCGACGACGAGCGACTGATCATGTTCTTTGTGGAATTTGGCGTTATTGGCGGTCGGATCGAACTGCTCGAGGCAGGCGGTCAAAACGACCAGGCAGGCTAAGGTTCCGAGCCAAAAGCGGATACGAGCGGAAAGCATCAAGACTCCGTTACCCCGTGAGATGCAACAGGCAAGGCGACGACAGCAGAGGGCGCGCCAAAACGCCCCTGATCGTAACAAAGTGCGTCGCGGCTTGCGAGGGCTAAAGCAGCGTAGGAGGCTTCCCTTGGGGGGGCCGCTGGATGGGGGTAAGCCTTTTAATTAACAAGACTTTCTTGCCGTTGGGCTCACGGAATATTATAGGCTAGGCGAGCGTTGAAGACTTCTCGTTGGGTCGCCACTTTGCCGTTTTGGTTGTCGAAGAAAACCTGCGTAAACGTCCGATCGAACTTCTCCTTCGAGTATTCCACGGTCAGCTTCAAGTCGCTCTCGAGATCCATGCCAGCGCCCGCAGTGAAGGCGTCCTCGGATAGATTGTTGCGCTCGTCGCCCGACGGCGCGCTGCACTTGCCGTTGGTGTAGCCGCGGCAAACTTCGAACAGCTTCTCCGAACCAGTGTCGACGCGGCGCGTCTCGTAGTCGAAGGCGATGAAGTAGGCCGTCCAAAGCCGGTAGTTGAGGTTGAAGGCGTAATTGGTCCTTTGGACCGTGTTGACGGCATCTCCGGAATCTTCCACGAAGACCGTGTCGACGTCGAGCCGCGGGCAATTCTTCAAGTCGGCGTCACTTGGCGCACCGCGGTGCTTCTTGTCGAGATCGCTCAAGACATTGCGTTGCCAGCCGAGACCGACCTTCAAACCTTCGACGCCGGTGAGCGTGCCGTCGAGGGCTAGACCCGCGGCGATGCGCTGAGTCGAATGGCCTAGCTTGGACATCGCCTTCGTCGGGTCGAGGGCGCAATCTTGTTGGTACTTCTTCGATAGATAGTCATGCTCCTCGGAACCGGCGTCGTTGCCGTCGAGGGAAACCCCGAGGGTCGCGTGCATACCTTTGATGATGCGCGCATCGGCGTCGAAGCCGAAGTATTGCTGCGGGTCGAGGTTCTTTACCGGCTCCCCCTCGCCGTTGCCGGCGGCGAACCGCACGCGCATCTCGGTCGGGACGGAGAGATTGTACGTAACGGTAAGCGCCGTTTGCTTCCAGCCGTTGTCGGCAAAGCGCCCGGCCATCGCCAAGCCGCTGGTCGAGGGGATTCGCGCCGCGCCGTCGTAGGAGCCTACGGAGACGTCGAGGTTCGGACGAGGCAGCCACGTCAGGGCGTAAGCATCGATGATTCCGAGTTCGGTATCCTTCGCCGCAGGACCATTGACGCGGTCGGGTGTGTCCGCGTCGCTGGAGCGCGGCGTAGCGAAAGGGTCAAGGCGCAGCATGGCGCGCACCTTTGCCGAGTCTTGATGGACCACCGTCACCTTCAAGCTACTGATGGTGAGGCAGTTCTGCGCCGCCCCTTTGTCGAGGTTGAAATCATGCAAGCAGTCGACACGCACGCCGAGCGAGGCCTTCGTGTCGCCCGAGACTCGAGGTGAAGACGGAGCCGTCGGGGGCGGGGCAGATTGCGCGAAGAGAACACCAGACCACAAACACGCCGAGAGCGGCAGCCATTTCAGCATTTTCATCCATTTCCCTCGTAGCGCAGCGTCAAACCAAGGCGCCGGATTGTCGAATGGCTGCCTGCCTCGTCGACAAAAGCTCCGACGAGATTGCCCGCGGCGTCGGAGGTCGTCCGACGTTCTTGGCTGACCATGAATTCCAAAGTCAATCCTTTGCCGACTTGGCTCAGAAACCCGGTCGAGGCTTGGTAACCGCGGACGGCGACCGTTTCGTCTTGTGCTTGTTCGGAAACGGGACGCTCGCTGACGCCCATCGCCGCACCCAGCACGTACCAAAGGCCGGGAACCGTCGGCAGAGACGCCGTGAGGTCGGCGCTCCGTTGCTCGCGGTTCTTGATGTTCACGGCGGCGCCGCGCCACTTCTCCCGCACGGCTTTCAAGTCGAGCGCCAACTTCAGATCGCGACTGGCGACCGGCAACAAGCCGACGCCCGCGAGTTCCGTGTAAATTTCGTTGCGCCGCCCGCCGATCGCCGCTGCGTCGCCATAGCCGCCGAGCAAGTTCCATTCGACGCGCCGACTCGGCTGCCAGCCGAACTGCGCGGCGCCGCCGTAGTAGGGGTCTTGGCCGACGGGCGCCCGGTCGAAGCTACCTTTGCGGCCCCCTTGCTGTTCGGCCCGGTCTTCGTCCCCGTGGAGGACATATAGGTCGACGTGGAAGCCGCTGGCAGTGCCAACGAGCGTGTCGGCTCCCTGCTCTTGGCGGTGCCAACGAACCCTGACGGCGGAGAACTTGGCCGGGGTTCTAACTTCTAGACCGAAGGCCAGCACTTCGGGATAAGCCGCTTGCGACGGCAATAGATTCTCGAAGACGCCTAGCGCCAAGTCGAGACTGGTGCCGGGTTTCACCGTCAGCTGGTAGGAGTCTAGCAGGCGAACCGTCGGCATCGGCCGGTACGGCGCGCCGCTGCGCGTGTCGAGTTCACGGACTGGGGCTCCGGAGTCCCCCGATTGAGCGTGATTCGCAGCATCGGGACGCAGAACGAGACGGAGAGCGGCTCCTTCCACCGTCCGCCAGTCGAGGCCGAGCTTCAGATGTTCCAGGCCGAGCGTGCGGGGTTGTTCGACCATCGCGACCGGCGGAGAGGCCTGAATCGCGCCGGTATCCGGCCGGCGCGCCGCATCGATGTAAGTCAAAGCCGCGTCAACGTCGTAAGACAGCGTCGTTGCCTTCACTTCCGAGGGCGTGGAGTCGGCAAAAGCCGGGAACCCGCCGCCCAGGGCGGCGCCGGCAAATATCACTCGGCACCAATTGAGGGAGCTCAAATCTGCCTCTCGTCAAAATCCAGACGCCATTTCCTTGGCGCCCGCCGCCAGGAGATTGACACTCGCCACCGCCAAAGATTTGGAGCGGCGTTTGGGCATCGCGTCAAAAAACCGGGCTTTCACCAACGGTCTTACATAATGCCCAAACCGCGGACCTTTGACACTGATTTTGCAGGGAGCATCCATAATTCCAAGCAACTCCCTTAAAGCTAAGGCACAAAGCCGCCGACAAGTCGGGTAGTGGAAATCGCGCTGGCATGGCTTTTGTATATCTTTGAGGGAATAGAGGAACCATGGCCGAGAAAAAAGAAGAAAAGAAAGACGAAAAGGCGGCGGCCGAGAAGCCCGAGGCGACGCCTGAAGAAGCCGCGGCGAAAGCCAAGAAGCGCAAGCTCTTGCTGTTCGTAGTCGCTGGCGTCGTTTTGACCGCTGGCATCGGCGCCGGCCTCGCGTTCTTCCTCGCTGGCGGTTCGGAAGCCAAAATGGCGGCGAAAACGCCGGTGGAAGGCGAGCACAAGGAAGAAGCCAAAAAAGAAGGCGAACACAAAGAAGAAGCCAAAAAAGAAGGCGAACACAAAGAAGAAGCCAAGAAAGAGGGCGAGCACGGCAAGGAAGAAGCGAAGAAGGAAGGCGAGCACGGCAAAGAGGGCGAGAAGAAAGACGCGCCCAAGCTGGCCAAGGCCGACAACATCGACTTCGGCTGCACGATGGCATTTCAGCCCTTCCACTTGAACCTCGGCAATCCCCTGGAAAACCGCTATGTGCGCTTGGAAATCTCCGTCGAATACGGCTGCAACGACGAGACCAAAGCCGAACTAGAGAAACGTCTGCCCCAGTTGAAAGACGCCGTCATCGCCGTCACCCGCCGCAAGACCCGTGAATTCCTCCTCGGCCCCGACGGCATGGAACAGCTCCGCAAAGAGATCCAGACCCGCGTCAACCACTACATGTCCCGCAAGATCGACGACGTATTCATTACCGACATCCTGATCGAGTGATCAGGGGTCGTCCCTTCTCTCTCCCCCCAAAAAGTTAGGTCCCATGAACCAGGTACTTTCGCAAACGGAAGTCGATGCCCTGTTGTCGGCCGTGTCGGACAACCGCGTCGACTCGGACGAGATGGGCGACGACGCGATGAAGAGCGGTGTCGTTCAGTACGACCTCGCCAACCAGGACCGCATCATTCGCGGCCGGATGCCGACTCTCGACATTATCCACGACCGATTCATCCGTCTCTTCCGCGTCACGTTGTCGAACGCTTTGCGCAAGATGGCGAACCTCAGCGTCAACTCGACCGGTCCGCTCAAATTCTCCGAATTCATGAACTCGCTGCCGCTGCCGTCCTGCCTCAACATCCTTCGCCTCGACCCCTTGCGCGGCGCAGCCGTGATGGTCATCGAGTCGAAGCTCCTCTATGCCTTGGTCGACAGCTTCTTCGGCGGCAACGACGTGCCTTACACCAAGATCGAAGGCAAAGACTTCACCCAGATCGAAATCAAAATCGCGCGCCGCGTCGTCCTCTCGGCCATCGACGACTACGAAAAAGCGTGGGAGCCGGTCTATCCTCTCAAAGTCGGCTACAGCCGGACCGAGATCAATCCGCAGTTCGTCGCCGTCGTGCCGCCGTCAGACGTCGTAATCGCGACGACCTTCGACGTCGAACTCGAGAAGGTCTCGGGCACGATCAAGATCGTCATCCCTTATGCGACCCTCGAGCCGATCAAGTCGAAGCTGTCGGTCGGCTTCCAAAGCGAGCAGCTCGAAGTCGACTTCATCTGGATCAACCGGATCAAAGAACAAATCATGGGAACTTCGGCCAACGTTTTGGTGAAACTCGGCGAGGCCGACATCACGCTGCGCGACTTGATGGACCTGGCGCCCGGCGACATCATCCAGCTCGACTCCGACGCGACGATGCCGCTCGACATCCAGATCGAAGGCATCCCGAAGTTCAAAGGCATTCCGGGTCTGCTCAAAGGCAACCGGGCGCTGAAGATCGTCGAGTCCCTCATTGACGTTTAGTTCGTAGTTTTAAAGGAGGTTAGCCATGGGCAACGAAGGCGGCGGTGGCGTGGGTCCGGAGGATTTCGGGCTTGGCTCCGACTTCGACGATGCGTTGGCTGAAGCGACGGGCGGCGGCGGCATGCCTGGCGCCGGCGGAGCCAAGAAGGACGAGTCGGCGGGAATGTCGATCACCGGCGACGACCACAAGTCGCCGCGCACCGATTTTTCCAAGCTCAAAATGATCTTGGACATCCCGCTCAAGGTGTCGGTCGAACTCGGCCGCACCAAAATGCTAGTCAACGACCTCTTGCAGCTCGGCCAAGGTTCCGTCATCGAACTCGACAAGATCGCTGGCGAGCCCATGGAGATCCTCATCAACGACAAACTCGTCGCCATGGGCGAGGTCGTCGTCGTCAACGAGAAATTCGGCGTCCGTCTCACCGACGTCGTGTCGCAGTTCGGTTTGGGTGACCTTGCCCACTCGGATAAAGCCGGTTAAATTCCCCCGTTTCTCTCTCAGCTCGTCCACCTCGTTAATTCTCAACACCCGCCCGGAGGCTTCTTTGCGTCTCTTTCTGTGCGCGACCTCTTTGTCGCTAGCCGCGGGCTCGGCCTTTGCCGCCGGCAAAGTTCCGGCCGCCAAAGCCGAGGCGCCCAAACTCATTACCATTGGCGAAATTGACGGCGAAACGGACGCGAAAATGTCCATCGTCAATGTTCGCCTCGATCAACACCCCACCTGGAAGACGCCTTTCGATCTGCAGGATCACGGCTCCTTCCTCCAACTCAACCTGCCCGGCGCCATCGTTCCGGAGCCGGGAAAATTCTTCGACGGTAATAACCCTTACCTCACCAAAATCGCCGTGTTCCAGCTGACGCCGACCGATGCCGGCGTGCGCTTTTTCGTCGGCAAAGATGCCACCAAAATCAAGCAAACCCTCAGCGCCGAACTCCTCGGCAACCGCATCATGATCACGATCGACAACGCCAAACTGGAAGCCCTCCTGGCTGCCGTCCCGAAACCACTCGACCTCGTTGGTCCGCCGGCGGAACTCGCCCCGGGCACGACGGCCGAAAGCGTCATCGCCTCTACGGAAGTTCAACACGACATCCCCGCCCCGAGCGCGCTCCTCAAGGGCGAAGTCAAAGACACGAAACTCGCGGGCGGCGGCATCGACCTCCGAGACAAACTCATCCGAGTCTCAGTATTCTCCGCCGTGATGCTCGGGCTCTTGGGCATTACTTGGTTGGCCCGGCCCTACATCCGCCGCCGCGCCCAAGCCAAGGGCCTGCTACCCGAAGCCTCCATCGCGATGAAGACGATCGGCAGCCTGTCGCTGGCAGCCCGTCAAAAGATTTCGCTCATTCAAATCGGCGACGAAAAGATCCTCATCGGCATTACACCCGAGAACGTCACGTTCCTCACGGCGATCGGCAAACAAGCCGCGGTCGCCGCGCCAATTCCCATGGCCGCTCCTCAGAGCTTTTCACGCATGCTGACGGACAAAGCGCCGTCCCTCGAAATGCGTCAGGCTCCAGTCCTGAAGAAACTCGCGGGTAACGACCCTGAAACGCTCTCGAGCAAGAAATTCAACGACTCCTTAGCTGTTCCCGAAGCTCCGACTCAGGCGGCGCCGGTCGCTAAAGCCGAAAATAAGGCGCTGAGCGGCGGCCGCATCAACGTCAGCGTCGGCGAAGACGGCATAAAATCGATGCCACCCAAGAGGACCAAACAAGCCCTGCCTCCTGAAGTGCCCGAAGGCGGCCAAAAAGCCATCGACGACGTGACCCGCATGATCCGCGAAAAACTCAAGACGCTCAGGACGATTTAATGCTCGACCTCGCTGCACTCTTTCGGTTTTTCCCGGCCAAGGCCGGCGGAGTCCTGCTCAGGACCCTGTCGGCAGTGGTGCTTTTCTGCATCTGCTGGGGTGCCGTGCCGCAAAGCAAGGCCGAGGCCCAGGTCAAAATCCCTACTATCAGCGTCGACTTGAAAGAGACCGATGAGCCGACGGACTTCGTCCCGGCGGTGAAGATCGTCGCGATGTTAACGATCCTCTCGATCGCGCCGGCAATTCTTTTGATGATGACCTCGTTCACGAGGATCTTGGTCGTGCTGAGCTTCGTGCGGCAAGCGCTCGGCACCGCGACGATGCCTCCCAACCAGGTCATCGTCGGTCTGGCCCTCTTCCTCACCATGTTCACGATGGCGCCGGTCTGGGACACGGTCCGAGACAAGGCGTTCAATCCTTACGTCGCCAAGCAAATCACGCAGGAACAGGCGCTCGACGAGCTGATCAAACCCGTCCGAAAATTCATGCTGGCCCAAACTCGTGAAACGGACCTCGAGCTTTTCTTCGGCATCTCGAAACAGGCGAAACCGAAATCCGCAGAAGACGTCGGCATGACGACGCTGATGCCGGCCTTCATGGTCAGCGAGTTGAAGACGGCTTTTCAGATCGGCTTCCTGATCTACATCCCGTTCCTGGTCATCGACATGGTCGTCTCCTCGGTCCTGATGGCCATGGGTATGATGATGCTACCGCCTACCGTCGTGTCCCTGCCGTTCAAGCTCATTCTCTTCGTCCTCGTGGATGGGTGGGCCTTGATCGTCGAGAATATCGTCAAAAGCTTCAATCTCTAGCTTTGCTCGCCGCGCTTATCGCGAAAGGACAAGACCATGACCGACCAAACGATCATCGACCTCGGGTCTCGCGCGGTATGGGTGGCGCTCGAAGTAGCGGCGCCGGTACTCATCGCCGCCCTGATTACGGGCGTCCTCGTCTCGATCATCCAGGCCGCCACTCAAATCCAAGAACAAACGCTGTCGTTCGTTCCGAAGATTCTCGCCATCACTGTCGCCATGGTGGTGTGCGGGCCGTGGATTTTGCAGGTCATGACCGGGTTCACGGTCGATCTCTTCAACGGCATTCCCGGAGTGACGCACTAAATCGCCATGAGCCCGCTGCCCGATCCTAACCAACTGCTCGTCGGCGCGCTGGTCTTCCTGCGCATCAGCGGCATCATGTTCGCGCTGCCGATCATCGGGGACTCGCCGACGCCGGTGCGCGCGCGGATTTTGGCGTCGCTCGCCATGACCTTCGGGCTCTACCCGATCATCTCCCAGGGTTGGGCTCCGCATCTCACGACCGACGTGCTCCAGATTGCGGTCTATATCTTCCGGGAATTGCTGATTGGCGTGGTTATCGGCTTCTTCGCCCGCGTCGCTTTCGACGGCATGATCACGGCGTCGACCATCGTGGCCTATCAGATGGGGTTTGGTACCGCGAGCCTCTTCATGCCGGACTACTCCGACCGCCTCGACAGTTTTACGGCCTTGCACCGAATGATCGTCATGCTCATCTTCCTGAGCTTGGGCCTCCATCACATGTTCTTCTCGGCCATCGTCGACACCTTCCGACTGATTCCGGGCGGCGCGGCCGAAATGCACGGGGCGCTGGCCGGCCTCTTGATCAACGTCACCGGCGGCATGCTGGCCGTCTCCATTCAACTCGCCGCCCCGATCCTCGTCGCCTTGATGTTCACGATGGCGGCTTTGGGTCTGATCGCCCGCGCCGTGCCCAACATGAACGTTTTCGTGATGAGCTTCCCCGCTAGCTTCGCCATTGGCTTGATCGTCTACATCGCGACGCTGCCGTTCTTTCCCGAGTGGATGCAGGAGCACTTCCTGAGTAGCCACGAGCAAATGTTCGCCGCCCTGCGCACGATGGTGCGCTAATGGCGGAAAACGACGTCCCGCAGGACGACCGCACAGAAGAGGCCACACCCGAGCGACGAGAGGAGTTCCGGGAGCGTGGCCAATTGGTCGTTTCGCGAGAGCTCACCTCGGTCTTTGTTCTGGCGTCCAGCGTCATATTCTTCACGGTCGCCACGCCGAACATGATCACGTCCCTCGAGCGCCTGTTTACGACCCATTTCGAGGCCATCGCCACCCGTCGCATCAATGCTGGCAACATCATGGATTACGCGCTGGTGACGTGGCTCGACGTCTTGCGCATGATCTTGCCGATCTTTATCGTCACAGTATCCGTCGCCGTCTTCGTAACGCTTGCCCAGACCCGCATGAACTGGTCTTGGGAACGCCTTGCTCCGGACTTCTCCCGCCTAAATCCGATGCCGGGGCTCCTGCGCATCGTCAACGTGCCGTCGCTCGTCGAGCTCCTCAAGAGTTCGGCGAAAATGTTCGTAGTAAGTTTGGTTGCCTACCTGATCCTGAAGGGTGAGTGGTCGAAAGTTCCCGAATTGATGAACTACCCCATGCAGTCCACATGGGCCTACTGGGGCACGATCACCCGCTCGCTCTTCTGGGCAGTCGCTGGACTGCTGGTTTTCGTGGCGGGCGCCGACTACCTCTACAACTTCATCTCCTTCGAACGCAAAATCCGGATGACCAAGCAAGAGATCAAGGAAGAATACAAACGCCGCGAGGTCGACCCCCACATCAAAGCCCGGATGCGGCGCATGCAGCGCGATATGGCTACCAAGAAAGTCCTGGAAAAGACTCGCAAAGCCACCGTCCTCATCACCAACCCGACGCACTATTCGATCGCCTTGAGCTACGAGCTCGGGGACACGGCTCCGAAAGTCCTGGCCAAAGGCGTCGACTTCCTCGCGCTGAAGATGCGCGAGATCGCCAAAGAAGAAAAGATCCCGATCATCGAGAACCGCCCCTTGGCCCGCGAGCTCTACGCCACCGTCGAAGAAGGCGAAGAAGTGCCGGACAAGTTCTACCGCACGATCGCCGAGATCATCCGCTACGTCTTCAAGCTCAAGGGCCGCAAGATCCCGGTCAAGACGCCGCCGCCCACTCGACCATCACCTTCACCGTCACCGAGCAGGGGTACCTGATAGATGGCCACCAAAGCCGCAACCCAAGCCAAAGGCGCCTTGCCGGGGAACCCCATCCTCGCGGCGTTCAAAAGCACGGACGTTCAGTTCGCTTTAGGCGTCATCGCGATCATCTTCATGATGGTCATCCCGATGCCGCCCTTCCTCTTGGACATCCTGCTTTCGCTGTCGATCACCGCCTCGCTGATGATTCTCTTGATTTCGATCTACGTCAAAGAGCCGCTTGATTTCAGTACCTTCCCAACGGTTCTTCTGTTGACGACACTGTTCCGGCTGGCGCTGAACGTCGCGACAACCAGAAGCATTCTCCTCAACGGCGCGACCGGCAACGTCAGCGACGTCGTCCATGCCTTCGGGGAATTCGTCGTCGGCGGCAACTACTTCGTCGGTTTCGTCATCTTCCTGATCTTGATCATCGTCAACTTCATCGTCATCACCAAAGGCGCCGGCAGGGTCGCCGAGGTTGGCGCCCGGTTTACCTTGGACGCCATGCCCGGCAAGCAGATGTCGATCGACGCCGAAATGAACGCCGGCTTGATCGACCGAGACGAAGCCAAGCGCCGCCGCGCCAAGATCGAGAATGAAGCCGACTTCTACGGTGCCATGGACGGTGCCAGCAAGTTCGTCCGAGGCGATGCCATCGCCGGCATCTTGATTACAGCCATCAACATCGTCGTCGGCCTCATCCTCGGCGTCGTTCAGCACAAAATGTCTTTCGCCGATGCCGCCCAGAAGTTCACCCTCCTGACGGTCGGGGAGGGCTTGATCGCCCAGATCCCGGCGCTTATCATCTCGACCGCCGCCGGTATTGTCGTCACCCGCGCCGGTGGCGCCACCGGACTCAGCGAAGAGTTGAACAGCCAGATCATGGTCCACCCTAAGGCCATGTACGTCTGCTCGATCCTTCTGGCCCTCCTCTCCCTCGTTCCCGGCATGCCGTTTTTCGCGTTTGCGACGCTCGCCGTCTGCTTCTTCTTCCTCGGTCGGCACTCGACCCGCGAAGTCGCGCGTCGCGAAGCTCTGGTCGTCGCCGCCACGATCGAGAAGGCCAAGCCTGAAGGCCGAGAAGACTCGGTCGAGACACTTCTGCACTTGGACACGCTCGCCCTCGAGGTCGGCGTCGAACTGGTGCCGCTGGTGGACACTCAGCAGGACGGCGAAGTCTTGGAGCGGATCGTTTCGGCGAGAAAGCAATTCGCTCAGGACATCGGCATCATCGTGCCCATGGTCATGATCCGCGACAACATCCAGCTCCGCCCGGACGAGTATCAGATCTTGCTCAAGGGCAACGTCATCGGCAAAGGCAAACTCCACGCCCGCCGCTACCTCGCCATGGATCCGGGCGACGTCATGGAAGCAATCGAAGGCATCAAGACGAAAGAGCCGGCCTATGGTTTGGATGCGATCTGGATCATGCCAGGACAACGAGATGAGGCGACATTTCGTGGCTATACCGTCGTCAACAGCGCCACCGTGATCGTCACCCACTTGACCAAGTTGATTCAGGAGCACGCACACCAGCTGATCGGGCGCCAAGAAGTCCACGCCCTAGTCGAAGGCCTGAAACGCGAGCACGAAAAAGTCGTCGAAGAAGTGATCGCCGCCGACCGCTTGAACCTAGGCGACGTCGTGAAAGTCCTGCAAAATCTCCTGGCGGAAGCCGTAAGCATTCGAGATCTCTTGAGCATCTTCGAGACTCTTGCGGATCATTGCAAAGGCCTGAAAAACCCCGACGCGTTGACGCGTTATGTACGCAAAACGCTCGGGCGTGGTATCATTAAAAAGTACGCAACTCCCGACAATAACGTGATCATCGCAAGCCTCGACCGCGCGGTTGAAGACTTGCTCGTCGCCGGCCTGGCCCACCAGGAAGACGGCAGCACTTCTCTCAACATCGAACCCGAAATCGCCCAACGCCTCCTCAACAACATCGCAGAAACCATGAAAAACTTCGAAGCACCGGGCACCCAACCCATCCTGCTTTGCGGCTCCCGCATCCGCTGGGACCTGCGCAAGCTGGTCAGTCGTTTCATTCCGGGACTCGTGATCTTGGCCTTTGACGAGGTGCCGTCCGACGTGCACACCCAGCCCGTCGGCACCGTAACGTTGTGAGGAGTTAAAAGATGGACATCAGGACCTTCGAAGCCTTCTCGATGAAAGACGCCGTCAAATCGGTGAAGAAAGTCTTGGGCGTCGACGCGGTCATTCTGTCGACGAAAGAGAAGCCCGCGCCTGGCGGCAAGGGCACGCTATACGAAGTCACGGCGGCCGCCGCCGGTTCGACGAGAAAAACCGGCGCCTCGCGCGGCGAAGCGTCCCACGGCACCGGCATCGGCGGCGAACAGGACACGCGCCTGGACGCCACGCTCGCGCGGCTGACGACGCTGAGCGACCAAAGCCCGACGAAACGTCAAGTCGCGGCGCTCGAGTCCGGCATGCAAGAGCTAAAACTCTTGCTCGTCGAAACGCTCCGCGGCAAAGACGGTTCCACTCTGCAAGACCTCCCCGAAGCAATCGTCCCCATCGACCGTCAACTGCGCGTCATGGGTGTCAGCGACGTCGCCATCGCCGAGCTCGTCAAACATCTACGCACGATTCCGCCTCCGGAACGCGGCTCCGACGACGCGTCAGGCTACTATCGCGATCAAGCGGTGCGCTGGATGATGAAGCGCATCAAGATCGCCTCGCGTTGGACGGTCATGCCCGGTTCCGTCTCTTATCACGCACTCGTCGGCGCCACCGGCGTCGGCAAGTCTGCGTTCGTCGCTAAACTCGCTGCACTCTATAGCATGCGCGAAAAACACAAAGTCGCCGTCGTCTCGCTCGACAATCAGCGCTTGGCCGCAGCCGAACAAATGCGCGTCTTCTGTAAAATCATCGGCGTGCCGTTCTTGACGGCGCAGAATGCCCAAGACGTTCAAAACGTCACCAGCATCCACAGAGACGTCGAGCTCGTCCTCATCGACACCGCCGGCACGAGCCCCAAGAATGCCGACGCGATCTCCGAGCTCGAATCTCTGAAACTCGCGGGCATCCCGTGCGAATACCATCTCTGCCTTTCCGTCACCGAGAAGGAAACGCAGATGGAACAGGCGATTAGGTCCTTCTCACGCCTAGGCCTCAACAGCCTCATCTTTACAAAGCTCGATGAAAGTTGGAGTTTCGGCGAGATCTACAATCTTTCCAAAAAATGGACCCTGCCCCTCAGCTTCTTCGGCATCGGCGGCGACGTGCCCGACGATCTCGAAAGGGCGACGCGGGAACGGGTCATCGAGAGAATTTTCGGCCTTTGAGGAGAGTCAATGCGGCTAGAGCATTCGAAAAAGACGCCGACCGTTATCACAATCTCAAGCGGCAAAGGCGGCGTCGGCAAGACGCTGACGACGGTCAACATCGCCGTCGCGGCCCGCCGCATGGGTCAATCCGTCCTCATTCTCGACGGCGATCTCGGCTTGGCGAACGTGGATGTTGTTCTGGGGCTCTCGGCTAGATACAATATTAGGGAAGTCTTAGATGGTCACGCCGAGCTCAAGGACATCGTCGTCCAAGGCCCACTCGGCATCGATCTGATCCCTTCAGGGTCGGGCGTCTCCAGCCTTACCCGCCTCAGTCCCGCGCAGAAGCAGCAGATCCAGGACCAAATCGACCGTCTCGAAGAAGCATATGACCTTTTGCTCATCGACACCGGCGCCGGCATCGCGGACAACGTCATCCACTTCGCTTCCACAGCAGACAAGAACGTAATCGTCACCACTCCCGAACCGCACGCCATGACCGACGCCTACGCCCTCATCAAAGTCCTCGCGGAAGAAAACCAGGTTAAGGCCTTTCACTTGCTAGTCAACCAAACAAGATCTCCCGAAGAAGGATTCAAGGTCGCGGACCGTATTGCCGAAGTGGCGATGCGTTTCCTCAACGTCCGTGTCAATCATCTCGGCAACGTCCCTTACGATCCGCAAGTTCCGAAATCCGTCATGCAACGCCGCGCCGCCTCCGAGCAATCGACCTTCACCATCGCTGGTCAAGCTTGGGGTCAGGCGGCGCGTAAGCTCCTCGGCGAAGGCGCGGTGAAGAGCCGCAACGCCAATGTTCAAGAATTCTGGAGTCATCTCCTTTGGAATGACGCCCAAGAAAATAAGGCATCGGTCGCGGGAATTTGAGTGTTGGTCTCGGTACTCTAGGCTTCGGGAAGGAGATCCATGAAAGGTCTCGTCAAGCGGTACAAGCAGGATACTCAAGGCGTCGACGGCAAGCTGCGCGATCAATTGATCATGGACTATGCGCCGCTGATCCGTTTCGTCGCCCAGCGTATTGCTGCGAGGCTACCGTCGAACATCGACATTGACGACTTGATCAGCGCCGGCGTCATCGGCCTGATGGACGCGATCGAGAAATACGATCCGAGCCGCGACAACAAGTTCAAGACGTACGCGGAATTTCGAATCCGTGGCGCCATCCTCGACGAACTTCGTTCGCAGGACTGGGTGCCACGCTCGGTCCGTGACAAGGCGAAGAAGATCGAGCGGGCTTACCAAGAGCTCGAACAACGCTTCGGTCGCGCCGTCAGCGACTCGGAGATCTCCGAGTCGCTCGGCATGTCGCTGGACGGCTATTACGGCATGGTGGCGAAGGTCAAAGCCGTCACGATGCTCTCGATCGACGAACTCTCCGGGCCGAACCAACATGACCGGAAGAGTCTGCTCGAGTGTTTGGAGAACGTCGGCTCGAAGAATCCGTTCACCCAACTAAAGAGCAAGGGCGTCCGGCAGCTGCTGATGAAGAACATCGAAGAGCTCCCCGAGAAGCAGAAGCTCGTTCTCTCCCTCTACTACTACGAAGACCTGAACTTGAAGGAGATCGGCAAGATCCTCGAGGTCACCGAGTCCCGCGTCAGCCAGCTCCACACGCAAGCCGTCACCAAACTACGGGCGAAACTGAAGAATTTGCTCGTCGACTGATCTCCGGAGCGTCCCATGGCCCTCGGACAACCCAACATGAAGATCCTGGTGGTGGACGATTTCCCCACCATGCGTCGCATCGTAAAAACGTTGCTTCGTCAGAACGGTTTCACCAACTTCGTGGAAGCGGAGGACGGAGTGCAGGCCTACGACTTGCTGAAGAGGACTCCTGACATCGAATTCATCGTCTCCGACTGGAACATGCCCAACATGACCGGCATCGAGTTTCTGAAGGCCGTCCGAGCCGACGCAAAATTCAAACATCTACCTTTCTTGATGGTCACCGCCGAGGCGGAGAAGGAAAACATCATCGAAGCGGTGAAGTCCGGTGTCAGCAATTATGTCGTCAAGCCGTTCACCGGCCAGACGCTTGGCGAAAAGCTGGCCAAAGTGTTCGCGAATTACAACGTCAAGAAACAGGCAAGCTGACTTTCCTAAGACCCGGGAGAGCACTGTCACCCATCCCTGACCGTCAACCAACGAGGTCCCCATGGCAGAAGAGAATCAAGTGCGGCCAGTCGAGGTTACTTCTTCCGATGATCCGCGCTTCGACGAGGACCTCATCAAGAAGTATCCTCGCGCCAACCGCAAGATTCAGGTCGACGTGGCGCCCTACGGTCTCCAGGCTGAAAACCCCAACGAC
>JAYWBY010000201.1:0-5875 GCA_043781115.1 Pseudomonadota bacterium | reverse complement strand
CCGACAGCGACGGCCTTTCGGCCAACGGCAGCGTCGAGCTGCTGCTCGACACGACGCCGCCGACCGCGCCGGGCTTTGTCCTGCGCTCGACGGGCGCTAAGGACGGGTATGCCAACACCATCAACCCGTTGTTGAAAGTCGATACTTGTGCGGATGTGGCGAAGCTCGCGCTGACCTTCACGGCTCAGGCGCCTGCTCTTGCTGATTACACGATCGACTGCGCGGCGGCGCTCGCCACCGGCGTCGCCGTGACCATCCCTGCGGGAGACGGCACGAAGATGGCTTATTTGTGGGCTCTCGACGCCGCCAACCAGACGTCCGCGACCGCGCGCACGGGCACTGTCGTCTTGGACACTGTCGCGCCGGTCCTGTCACTTACGGTCAAACCTGACACCGTGCCAGTCAACGACACTTACCACGACACCATCCAGATTTTGGCGACCGCAGGCGAAGGCGTCGACGTGCACTATACGAACGATCTATCGACTCCCACCGTGGACTCACCCAAGACTTCGGGTGGCTTGGTGCTCGTAAACGGCGCGACGCTGAAGTTCCTCGCCGTCGACCAAGCCGGCAATCAGTCGACCGTCTTAACCAAAAACTTCCTGATCGACCGCGACGCGCCTATCCTCGGAAGCGTTAAAGCGACGACCAGCGACGGCTTCATCAGAACGCCGGACGTGCCGTTGGTGACTTCATGCCTCGGCGCAACCTTCATGGCCTTCGCCGATACCGCGGCGGGTTTGGCGACGGCGCCGTGGATGGCTTACGCTACCTCGGCAGCCCCTCACCTGAGCGACACCACCGACGGCCCGAAGACCATTTACACCAAGTTCAAGGACGACGGCGGCAACGTCATCGGCGCCAACCTCGAAATCAGCACGAGTTTTACTTACGACACGCAAGCCCCGTCCGACCGCCTGCTGACGCTGCTGACTCCCGAGACGCCGACGGGGGAATTCGACAAGTTGCTGCTTTGGACGTCGAGCTACAGCGACGCCGTGACCTACGAAGTGGAAGTCTATACCGACGCCAACAACGCGGACGGTAGCGTCATCCGTCCGGTCGCCGGCGGCGACCCGATGACGACGACCGCCACCAGCATTAAAGTGTCGCCAGTCTTGGACGTCGGCACCTACTACTGGCGGGTCAGAGCGCGGGACACCGCCGGCAACGTCTCCGGCTGGGCCGACTCGGGCACGGCGAAGGGCTTCACTCTGCGAATTCTGACCACGGCTTTCCAGGCGCGGCGCACTCGTCAAGGCGCGGTCATTTTTAACGGCGGCGCCGCGGCCACCGACCCCTGCACGACCGCCAACACCTTTTACGGAGGCAACACCGGGTTTGGCGGCAGCACCGACTGCATGTTTGGCCGAGACGCGGTGGCGCTTGGCGATTGGAATGGACTTTCAGGAAGCAATACGCGCCCAGAAATTGCATTTAGCATCGCCCAAACCTCGGTCGAAGGAGACATTGATCATCCCGCCGGCAGCCGCGTCGGCGCCGTGCGCGTCGTCGACGAGCAAAACAGCATCGTCCTCGGCACGGTTTACGGGGACGCGACGCCCATTCCCAACACCAGCCCCGATCAGTTGATCGGACAGCGGTTCGGCCAAAAGCTCGCGGCTTGCGATTTGGACGGCGACGGCAAGAACGAGCTCGTGGTTACGGCTCCTGGTCGGCCTTACTACAACACGGCTACCGGAACGCTTTATTGGAATCAGGGCTCCGTCTACGTTTACTCGTCGACGACCAATGGTCCGGCGCTAAAAGCGAGCTACAAGCGCACCGCCTCGGACACCAGCAACCCTTACATGTACGGCACCGCGGCGCTTTACGGTCAGAATCGGCCGTTCTATTCGTTCGACGATCCGCCGCAGGCCGGCGATGGCCCCTTTCTAGGCTGGAGCATCAGCTGTGAAAAGCGCGCCGGCGGCGACCGTCTTTTGGTCGGAGAACCCGGCTATGGGACTTACTCAAATACCGGAGGGGTCACCGGGTCAGGAATTTACGGCAGGGTCGTGGAGTTGGCCATGAGCGGCTCTCCCGCGGTACTGGCGCCGACCGGAGTTACATTTACGGGCGACGAGAGCAGCGCGCTCTTCGGCGTATCCGTCTTGCACGTGCAGAACTTCACCTTTCGGGGCACAGGCACGACGGGCTGCAACGCGGGCTCCAGCAACAACGGCGAAGTCATCGCCATTGGGGCGCCTCGGCACCTCGTCTCCGGAGGAAACTACTCGGGCCAAGTTAGGTTCTACGACAAGACCGGATCGACGTGGAACACGACGGCCTGCGCAACCGTCGACGCGCAGGCTGCGGATCCGGCGAACATCGGCTTCGGCTCGACTTTGGCCAATCTCGGCTCGCCAAACGGCGGGACGACGACTCTTTTAGCGGTCGGCGCTCCCGGAGTTCAAGGTCAAGGCTGCCCTCCGGCCGGCGGCTTGGTGCGAATCTACGGCGCCACGACGGCTTCGGCGACCGTGGCACTCAAAACCATTACGACGGTTACAACGGGCAGCAACGGGGCATGCGGTACGACGGCCGGGGATTCCTATGGCCGCTTCGGCTATTCGATCGCTCCCGTGGGTGACGTGGATACCACCGGGAACAGCGAAATCGCAATTTCGGCGCCGACGGCCTCGGTTAGCAATCGTTGGGACGCCGGCGCGGTGTACTTTTATAGCTGGGCGGCGCTAAGCGGCGCCACGGGCGACACGGGAACCACGCCGACGCCGACTCGCATGGTCACTGGCGCGCCCGGCAACGGCGACCATTTCGGCACCAAGGTGTTCGCCGTGGCGGCCGATGGCTTGACGCTCAGCTCGGCGCCGGACTACGTGTTGATGACTCGGCCGAGTTTCGGAGCGCCGCAACCCGGAATTCCGGGAAGTCCGAACACCAACAATAACAACAGCGGACCTCAGACCATCATGAACGTCGGGGCCTTCAGCGAATTTTCCACTGTGCATATGAAGATCGGTTCGCCGTTCAGCTTAGCGGGGGTCGACGCCGGAGAAGGATTCGGCCGGAGCCTCATTGGCCTGCCCGACATCGACGGCGACGGCATCAAGGATCTGTTGGTCGGCCAACCGGGAGGCCGGTGCGACGGCACGACGTGGGGCGCCGCGAGCCTGATCTCCGGTTCCGACACCAAGACCTTCAAGAGTTTTTGCGTCGCCCACGCGCCGGCGAACCATCTAGGCAGGGAAGCCTTTGTGCTTCCCAACACCCAAAACGTGCTTCTCTCGGCCACCATCGACGAAGGCACCGGACCGAAAGTGAAGCTCTCGGCGATCCCCATTGGGACGCCGATGCTCGACGCCACCGTGCCGAACCCGCAGAGCCTCTCCACGAACGTCAAGGAGGCGGACTTTACGATTTCCGACGTCCTCGACGCCCCGGGGCCCGAGGATTACTTCGCCTACGGCGACTATAAAAACACCTCGGGCAATGGCATGGCCTCTCTGGAGAGATTCTATTTGAACACGGCCCCGACTCCCGACGAGTTCGATTTCGCCGCGAGGTGTCCTGCAGTCATGGGCCCGCTCAACAGCCATTTCGGCAAGGGCGTCGGCGTCCTCTTGGGGGACGATTTCCCCGGCGGCGCGGGGCCAACCGGCCCGAGGCCTTGGCTAATTGCTGGCGCTCCAGATGAAGCGATGACGACCGTCAAAGGCAAAATCAGCACTTTTGCCATGGCTCAGGGTGACATCACCCTGTTCACCGCCGGGGATTCGGCGAACTTCACCGTCGGTCAAGCCGTCTTGGCGAAGCCTTCGACGGGTGGCCCGGTCAAGCCAGGCGTCGGCTATGTCCTCTCCACATCTTCCGGCCATGTCATCGTCAGTCCCAGCGCGGGCGGGCCAGCGTCGATGCCCGCGGGATGGGCCGCGACTGACTTCCTGGTTTTTGCGACTGGCGCGAAAGGGCGAGTTTACATTTTGGATTCCTCGACTGGCTGCGATCCAAATAACGCGTCGGTGGTCGTCATCGACTCCGATGACGCCAAGATCAAGGCGGCGAACGGCGGCGCGGCGGCTCTGGACGGCTTCGGATCGTATGTTTTGGGTCTTCCGGATCTAGACGGGCCCGGCGGCTACGACTTTTTCGTCATGGTGTCGAACGTCAACACGCGCTTGGAAGACAGCACGTCGACGCCGGAGTACTACATCATCGGCGTCAAGTATCCTGGTACCGGCGCTAGCGACATCGTCGTGATCCGTCACGAAGTCGGCAAAGCCGGCAGCATGCTCGGCGGCTACGCAAAGATGATCGGCGACATCGATGGCGACCTCAAGCCCGACCTGGCCATCAGCGCTCCGGAAGGCACTGGTCGCTATGGCGATACCGGCATGGTCGAAATCCTATCCGCCGCAAATTTGGCACCCTCGAGTGTCGTCGACCCGCTGATCCAAGTAATCCAAAACCCCGACCAAAGTACGTCACACTTTGGTATTTCTCTGGCTTTCGCGGACATGAACGGCGACGGCATAAAAGACTTGATCATCGGAGCCGACAAGTTGACCGTTGGCGGCACTCCCAACGTCGGCGGCGCTTATGTATTTCCTCTGGAGCCGGTCCAACAATAGCTTGGCGGGAGAACAGGCCGATCAGGGCAAGCCGAAGTGTTCGACGATCTGCTTCGCCACGTCCGCCGGCTCGCGGAACGCGTTGTCGATTTTCAGTCTCGCTTCGATGGCTTTTCCGCCAGCCGGTATTCCGTCGCATTACGCTTGATCCACGGCCCCCGGGCCAAAAAGGATGACCATTCGCAAACGCATTTCTCCTTCGGTTTACCTATCATTGAGAATCTAACATTGATAAAACCAAATCATGACGAACATCTGGAAACTGCCGCTCAGTCTCGTATTTGCCGTCGGCGCGACCAGTGCCGCCGCCAAGCCTTGGCAGCCCTCGCCGGAGCACGCCCAGATCCCCCTATGGCCGGGCGAACCACCCGACCAGCAACATGGCTCCGGACCTGAGAACGAAGTCACCCTGGTTTCGAAGTTAGTGGCCGGCAAGCCGTGGCTAGCTGTGTCCAACGTCGTACAGCCGACGATCACGGTGTATTCGCCGGAAGGCAAGAATACGGGCGTCGCGATGGTCGTGTTCCCCGGCGGCGGCTACAAGGTGCTCGCCATCGACCTCGAAGGCACCGAGGTTTGCGCCTGGTTGACCGCGAAAGGCATCACTTGCGTGCTGCTGAAGTACCGGGTGCCGGGCGAGGGAGGCTACCCCAAGACGGCACCTCACCCAAAATCCGGACACTATCCGGACTCTCCCATCGCTTTGGAAGACGCCCAGCGCGCCCTAGGACTGGTGCGCTCGCGCGCGAAGGAATTGAAAGTGGATCCGCACAAGATCGGCGTCCTCGGTTTCTCCGCCGGCGGCCATCTCGTGGCGGCGACCAGCAATCATCCGAAGCGGATTTACGCGCCGATCGACACCGCAGACAAAGTCAGCTGCCTCCCGGATTTTGCCGTGGCCCTTTACCCTGGCCACCTGTCCCTGGATTCGAAGGCGCGCGATCTAAATCCCGACATTCGGCCGTCGAAGGACACTCCCCCGACCTTCATCGTCCAAGCGGAAGACGATCCCGTCGACCGGGTCGAGCATTCGCTGGTCTATTACGAGGCGCTACGGAAAGCCAAAGTTCCGGTGGAAATGCATTTATATGCGCACGGCGGCCACGCCTTTGGTCTCCGCCCCACCGACGAACCGATTACGCATTGGCCCAACCTCGTCGAGGCCTGGCTCGTGACCATCGGCATGCTGCCCCAGTAGGCGCCTGGGACCGCCTTCGCGAGCCATTTGCAGCCTTCGATTGTCTTGCGGCACTTGGCGTGTTCGCGTTCCGCGGGCCAAA
>JAYWBY010000200.1:0-5880 GCA_043781115.1 Pseudomonadota bacterium | reverse complement strand
CACGAACGCGGCGTCGCGGTGCCTCCTGAGACGCCGCTTCTTTGGGTCATCCGAGAAGAACTCGGCTTGAAAGGTACCAAGTTCGGTTGCCACATGGGTCTCTGTGGCGCGTGCACCGTCCATCGTGGGGGTGCCGCGATCCGGTCGTGCGTTACCCCAGTCGCCGCCGCCGAAAATCAAAAGATCACCACCATCGACGGCCTCGCCAATGGCGACCAGCTCCACCCCGTGCAGGCGGCATGGCTCAAGCACGACGTGGTCCAGTGCGGGTACTGTCAGCCGGGCCAAATCATGACGGCGGCGGCGCTGCTAGCCCAGAACGCCAAACCGAGCGACAGCGACATCGACCAAGCGATGAGCGGCAACATCTGCCGTTGTGGCACCTACCCTCGCATCCGCGCCGCGATTCATGACGCCGCGAAGGCCATGGGCGCCGGCCCAGGGACCAAGCCGTGACCCTCGACCGCCGCGAACTGTTTAAAATTTCGGCCGGCGCCGCCGGCAGTCTTCTCGTTGGCTTTACTATCGACGACCTCGCCGAGGCCAAGGACGAGGGGAAAGTTTGGATGCCAAACGCTTGGCTTCGCGTCGACCGGGATGGGCGCCTGGTCTTCATCCTCGACAAAGCCGAGATGGGCCAAGGTGTGCACACGTCGCTCACGACCATCTTCGCGGAAGAGTTCGACGTCGACCCGGAGTTGCTCGAGGTCGAAACGGCGCCCGTGGACCCGCGATACGGGAATCCTTCGACCGCCGGTCTTCAAATCACCGGCGGGAGTAGCAGTGTCTCGACGACCTACGTGCCCCTCCGTCGGGCCGGAGCCACGGCTCGCGCCTTGATGATTCATGCAGCCGCCAAATCCTGGAAGGTCGCGGCCAAAGACTGCACCACCGCTGGCGGCAAAGTCCTGCACGCTGCAAGCAACCGCCAATTGTCTTATGGCGAACTGGCGGCCGCGGCCGCGAAGCTTGCCGCGCCAAAAGACGTGGCGCTGAGGGACCCGAGCACCTTTCGCTGGATCGGCAAGGAGCGTCGCCGCCTCGACGGCGATGCCAAGGTGCGCGGCCAAGCGGTTTTCGGCTTGGACGTCGTGCCGCCCGACGTCCATCATGCGGCGGTCCTTTTTGCCCCCTCACCTGGCGCGACGATCAAGAAGTTGGACGCGGCGGAAGCGAAGGAAGTGCCGGGGGTCGTCAAGGTCGTGCCCTACGGCCGCGGCGTGGCCGTCGTCGCCAAGAAGTTCTGGCAAGCCCGCTTGGCGGTAACGAAGCTAAAAGTGACTTGGGACGAACCGGGCGAAGGGCCAAAGGGCACTGACGCGATCTTCGCCGCCTACGCCGAGAGTTCAGCGACGGCGCTCGCCAAACTGAAAAAAGACAAGGACGCTCACAGCCTCCTCCTCAGCCCGAAGCACGGCGTCGAGGCCGAGTACCGCGTCCCCTTCCAAGCCCACATGGCGATGGAGCCCATTAACTGCACGGCCCGGGTCAGCAAGACCTCATGCGAGATTTGGGCGCCGACCCAGGCCGCGGGCCTCGCCAGGCAGGTAGTGGAGGATGCTACCGGGCTGTCGCGCGACCAAATTCAGATCCATACGACCTTCCTCGGCGGCGGCTTTGGCCGACGCCTCTATCAAGACTTCGTCCAGGATGCCGTCGAAATCGCCCAGGCTTCCGGGCTGACCGTCAAAATGATCTGGTCGCGAGAAGACGACTTGAAGCACGATTTCTATCGCCCCGCCTCCGTGCATTGTCTCGCGGCGGCGCTGGACGACGACGGCACGCCGTTGGCTTGGGCGCACGCCATTAGCGGTCAGTCGATCTTGTCGAAGACTTTACCCATTTGGATGAACGCGATGCTGCCGGTGTGGGTGCCCGACGCCATGAAGAACATGGCCGGGTCGGTATCCTCCGGGCTCGTCGGACGCCAGGATCCGACGGCCGTCGAGGGGGCGGACGAGCTGCCTTACGAAGTCGGACAGAAGTTGATGGACTATCAACTTGTCGAAACGAACGTACCCGTGGGGTTCTGGAGATCGGTCGGCCACTCTTACACGGGGTTTGTCGTCGAGAGTTTCGTCGACGAGCTGGCCCACGCGGCGAAGATGGATCCGCTGGCCTTCCGGCGAAAGTTCCTGGCGTCCGGTAAATCGAGGCTCAGAAACGTCTTGGATTTCGCTGCCAAAAAAGCAGGCTGGGGTGAGCCCTTGCCGAAAGGCGTCGGCCGGGGCCTCGCCGTCCACGAGTCTTTTGGATCGATTTGCGCGCAGGTCGCTGACGTCGCAGTAAAGGACAACGTCATCAAAGTTCTTCGCGTCGTCGCCGCCGTCGACTGTGGCCAAGTCATCAACCCGGGACACGTCAAGGCGCAGGTTACCGGCGCGATCGTCTTCGGGTTGAGCGCCGCGCTCTACGATTCTGTGACGTTCAAGGACGGCAAGGTCGAGCAAAGCAACTTTCACGATTACCGTGTGATGCGCTTCGACGAAATGCCGGAAGTGAAAGTGTATCTAGTCGACACCGACCACGCACCGAAGGGCGTCGGCGAACCTGGCGTGCCGCCCGTAGCCGCGGCCGTAGGCAACGCCGTCTTTGCTCTAACGGGCAAAAGGCTGCGAAGCTTGCCGTTTCGGTTCGCTCCCGGACCGGCGTGACGTCCCTTCCTTAAAGAAGGAAGGTCGGTAAACTGTCGCCGGAAAGGAGATTCCAAATGAACCCTTTCCGGCAAGAAGTTGAAAGACTCGTCGATCAAGCAAGGTTGCTGCATGCTCGCGAGCGCGACATCTCGCTCGAGTCGGTCGAGCTTGTGGGCGAGTTGCTGCGTAGCAATGCCTCGGGATATCTTTGGTTATCTTCCGAAGGTCTCGCCCGACGCATAGGGCTGACATCCAACCAGTTCTGGAAGCGGGCCCAGGCGGCACGGGTGCTCGAGCGCTTTCCCGCTTTCCGCGAGCAGGTGGCAAATGGCGAGACGTCCATCACGACGCTCACGCTCATCGCTCCGCGGCTTACCGAGGCGAACGCCCCGATATATCTCGACGGCATACGGGGAAAGACCGGGTCGGAAGTGCGTGAGCTAGTCGGAAAGTTGGACATCGCCCGAAGGTCACTCCACACCATCTCGCGGCAGGAGATCGATGCGATGGTCGACCGCGCCTTGAAGGCGGCCCATTCCCGTGGGCGCCCGCTGTCTCGCGATGCTCTCCTCAAAGAGGCCTTAAACCTTTGGCTCGACGAATGGGCGGAGCCTCCTTCTTTAAAGAAGGAGACCTAAAGCGACGACAATGGGACGGAGCTACCGACGCTTCCGCCGTTTACCACCCCGCCGCCGCTTGTCGCCGTCCCCGTCATTCGAGCCTTCGCCCTCGACGCGCTCGGGCTTCTTCTCCGGGGTCCGCCTGAGCGACCGCTCGACGAAGGCGTTGACCGCTTCGCGCCGCATCTCGCAATCGTCGATCCGCGTGAAAACCTCGGGATAACGGTAAGCTAGCCAGGCGTAAACGGTCAGCGTCTTGAGGTAGTCCTCGGCGTCGCGGAGCTCAAGCATCCCTCGCGCCGTGCCGCTATCGAAGTGATGTGCCGCATCGAACAAATCGTCGAGCTCGTCCGGCCGCTCGTCAGGGTTCTCCGGGTCGGGGAAGGTCGGGAGCATCCGGTTCAAAAACCAGTGGAGCACGGTTTCGTTGCGGATCGCCACGGGCGCGCAAGCTACCGTCAGCCGCTGCGTCACGTCGAGGAACGGCAGGCGCTCGTCGACGAAAGTCGACAGGTACGACAGCTCGTCGATGTTGGAACGGGCGAAGCGTTCGTCCGAGAACTCGATGGCCTTGTCGAAGAAGGTCAGGATCCTCTCCAGCGAGCTCGTGCCGAGGACGTCGCTGATGATGCGGATGTGGTTGTGCCCCGGGGCGACGTAGTAAGGCGGCTTCAGCGTCTCGGGCGTTTCGCTGAGCGCCTCGCGAATGAGCTCCAGACTCTTTTCGTTCAAGGCGTTGACGACGCCGAACTGGGCGAAGCCGTAACGGCCGGCGCGGCCGCCGATCTGGCGGATCTCCGACGACGTCAGCTCGCACATCTCCTCGCCGTTGAACTTCTCCGTGGTGTAGAAAAGGACTTCCGAAATTGGCAAGTTAAGACCCATTGCGATGGCGTCGGTGGCGACCAGGATGTCGGCTTCGCCGCTACGAAAGCGCCGGGCCTCCTCGCGCCGGACCTGCGGGCTGAGGTTGCCGTAGACGACGGCGACCTTGTGCTCGGAGTTCTCTTGGATGGTCGTCTTGATGCGCAGAACGTCGCGGCGCGAGAAGCAGACGATGGCCATGCCCGGCCGGATTTCGCGCAAGCGCATCGGCGCCGGCGCCACGCGCAGCTCGTTGTGCCGCTGGCATTCATGAACTGTCAGCTCTTCTCCGAGATAACTTGCCAACTCGCGCACGAGTTCGACGCAGTCCGGCGAACCGGTCATGAAGATCTTGCTGGCGGGCGCGCCGACGACGGCCGCGAGCCAAGCCCAGCCACGGCGTTCGTCGGCCAAGAGCTGAACCTCGTCGACGACGACCGCGTCGACTTGGACTTCCAAGTTGAGCATTTCGATGGTCGAGCTGACGAAGCGGGCGTCCGGTTTCAAGTCCCGTTCTTCGCCGGTAATGAAGGACGTCGGCTTGCCGCGCTTCTCGAGCTCTTCTTGGCCTTCGAGCGCCAAGAGGCGCAAGGGCGCGAGATAAACGCCTGATTCCGTCTCAGCCAAGGCATTGAGAGCCCGCCAAGTCTTGCCGCTGTTGGTCGGACCGACGAAAAGGATCAACTCGCGCTTGATGGTCCGCGCTAACGGATAATAGCTCGCGACGTCGGCATAGGCGGCGCGGCGCTCGTTGAGTTTGAGTAAGTCGTCTTGGTACTTGGCTTCGCGAGCACGTTCTTCCACGGCGACGAAGGCGCTTTTGGCTCGACGCTTCTTCAGCGCCCGGTTCAAGCCACCGTAGTAAGGGGCGCAGGTCGCGGCGATGTCGGCGTCGGTGAGCAGCTCGATATGCGGCAGTGTCTTGATCTGGCGCGACAAGTCCTTCAGCTGGTCGTCGACTCGGGCGACCAGGGTCTTCCTCGTGCTAGCGAGGACGGCGTCGAGCACCGCGTCGAACTCGGCATCGGGGGCGTCGATCAGCCGCTCCGTCTCGCGGGTGTCGAGCGCCTTCTCGACGCTCACCTCGAGGTCGAGGGTCACCGACAAGAACGGCAGCGCTTCTTCGTACCGATGATGGAGCGTTTTGCCCGAAAGGCGGGCCTTCGACAGGCGTTTTACCTTCTCGTCGAGTATCTGTTGGCGGGCCTTCGCCGCTTGGGCTTGGACGTCTTTGTAGAGGCGTCGCGCAGTCGCGGCGGCATCGGCCGCGGGCACGGCCTTCGGGACGTTGAGAAACTTCTTTCTCGCCTCGTCTTCCCCTCCGAGCCACTTCAGCTCGGTCGGACGCAGCACGAGATCGGCCAGCGCCTTTATGGCGCCTTCGGCTTCCACGAGCGAGTAGCGGGTCTTGAACGCTAGATCGTCGCGTAGCTTCGTCAAATAAGCGCCTGCAGCGTCGGCCTTCTTCAACTCAGGCTTGGCGAACTCGTGGGCCTTGTAGTGAAAGAGCGCCTCGGCTTGGAGCTCGGTCTTCATGCCGCGGTCGTCGTAGATTTTGTTCTCGCGGAAAACGAAACCCTGGGGCCCGTCCTCGAGATTCAAACTCTT
The DNA here is from genome assembly GCA_043781115.1 of Pseudomonadota bacterium. Taxonomy (GTDB): domain Bacteria; phylum Bdellovibrionota_B; class Oligoflexia; order Oligoflexales; family CAIYRB01; genus CAIYRB01. The sequence continues at coordinate 152 of JAYWBY010000200.1, read as the reverse complement.
GATCAGCAATTTGTGCCGTTTCAAAAAAGCTTGGACGGCTTCCGGTCGACCTTTGCTTGGCACGGAAGCCTTGGCCGACGACGGCGAGCCCTTCACCAGACGCCGAATCTTCTCGGCCAAACCACTCAACGAAAATCTGCTACTCGGAGCCG
>JAYWBY010000199.1:0-2040 GCA_043781115.1 Pseudomonadota bacterium | reverse complement strand
GCACCAGCGCGATGACTCTCGGCGTGAAGCACGCGTTTCTCAGTGGATCGTTCCACCCGCTTTTGGGCTTCGACTACGTTCAGGCGAAGGTGCCGCGCGCCGCCCTCGACGGCACGAGCGCCAAGGCCGTTTCGACAGGACTTTCGCTCGAGGATCTGGAACTTGGCGCTGGCTTCGACCTCAACGCACAAAATGCGCTGACCGCTGTCGCCGGCCTAAACCTCGCCTCCGGCAGCAGCGACGTCAAGCTCCTCGGCGCCAAGGTTCTGACGTTCAATCTGGAATTTCAACGGATGCTGACGAAGAATCACCTAGCCCTAATCGGCGGCTTCCGGTACGCGAAGACGCATCTCGACTATCAGGACCACGCGACCGCGGTCGGCTCGATGGACATCGGTCGGCTGGGACTTTTGGTAGGGGCGGGCGTGGCGTTCTGAACGCTAATTGCCCCTTCATGGACCCTGAGCTAGTATCCCCTTGGGAGAGCAGCGCCATCAACGAAATCCTCAAAATTGTGTTCGTCTTTTTCTCGTCCTTTGGCCTCGTCGCCTCGGCTCTTCACGCCGACCCGTCGCCGGCCGAGGCCTCGGCGACTACGTCGTCGAAGAAGAAGAAAAAGCCGAAAACCGGCGTCTACAACCCGAACGCCTACCTCAAAGCGAAGAGCAAACGCTCCGAGCTCGCTCCGCCCGCCGGCGGCGCCACGGCTCCGGCCGACGTAAAATCGACGGCCGCTTATTCTGTCGTCTGCAAACCCGCGGACCAAAAACCAGCGGTCGCCCCCGAGCTCGAGAAACCCGTTTCCTCCGGCGCTTCCGCCAAATCCGACGTCTCCGCCGCCACCACTCAAATGGCCAACCAGATCGTCGCCGAGGTGAAGGAAAACTGCCGCCCCGCAAAAGCAGGAGAAAAGGAAAAGGGCGGCGTCGAGCCCGACGTCAGCGTCGAGGTCGCGGACCCCGGGGAGAAAGATCAGGCGAAGACTACGGGAGAAGTCCCGACGCTCAGCGGTACGGTCGGAATCAAGGCGACATTCTAACTATCTGAATAAACTGAGATAAATTGAGTTGAGCAAAGAGTTGACGAACCGCAATGAGACGCCTATAAAGTACCCCACTTGCCGCGGGGTGGAGAAGTCTGGTATCTCGTCGGGCTCATAACCCGAAGATCAGCGGTTCAAATCCGCTCCCCGCTACCAACTCAAAGCGCCGCCTTGATTGAACAAATCAAGGCGTTACTTTTTCCAGGGTTGGCATACGGACCGGGCCTTCGGGCCATCTTCGGGCCAAGTGATCTCCAGGCCAGACAGGGAGACTCTTCCCGCTTCCGCAAGTTCTCGGTCACTGGACTGCGGAATACTTTGAAAAACGCCCGCCCTATGTTCGCGCCCATGGCGAAGCCGGTCAAACATTACAATAAGTGGCGAATCCGTTGGATCGACGAATCGGGCCAGCGCCGCAGCGCGGTCTATGACGACCACAAGACGGCGGCGTTCATGCTCGGCAAGCATGAGACTGAGGCCGAGGAGGTCCGGCGCGGACTAAGAGCGCCCGCGCCGCAGGCAGGCAAGACAATCGAAGACCTGTGTGACTACTGGCTGGAGCATAGGGTAACGCGGAAGCGGAGTCCGAAAGATGACCGAAGCATCATCAGAACCCATTTGCTCCCCGCTCTAGGGTCGATGGCAATTGCAAATGTCGGCGTCGAGGTGGTCGACATCCTTGTCGGCAAACTTATGCACCTAAGTCCGAAGACACGAGCCAATATTCTTACGTTACTGATCTCTATGCTCAACCTCGCAGTAAAGCTTAAGTGGCTGCGAGAAGCGCCTAGCATCGAAAAGCCCAAGATCCCGTTGTTTTCTGAAGACTACTCATACCTTCGAACCGATGACGAGATTCGCAGATTTCTCGACGCGGCGCACAGTGAGGGTGAAGTCGAGTTTCACTTGTACGCGACGGCCATCTACACAGGTCTGCGTGAAGGCGAACTGGCTGGGTTGACGTTCGACGACATTGATTTTGACAAACGCATCATCAC
>JAYWBY010000198.1:0-2042 GCA_043781115.1 Pseudomonadota bacterium | reverse complement strand
CCTCGACCTTTAAAGGCCCTTCCCGCGTCACTTAGCAGTCTCGCGGACGACCCTTACCGGAGCTTAAAGAGTCTTTCCCTTTTGGCAGCCTCCGCCCGTTGATGGCCAGCCAAGGCAAGAAACTCCGCGACACAGTGTTGATTTCGGATGCCGTACGCCGAACCCTTCCCGGGGTAGAGGGTTGGCTCTCGCATGCCTCCGACTATTACCGGGGTTGCTGGCAGGGCACGCTTTGGGCTCTGCTAGCGCTCGGCGTCTGGTGCGCCGAAAACCAGATTAGTTAGTTTCTGGCGCGAAATGAAATTTCGGGACAGAAACTATCCTGAGCTCAGCGAAGGATCTCGGTGACTACAGATATAATGGTCGAGATCCCCCCGTCGCTGCGCTCCTCGGGATAGATTCTGGCGCATTTCGCGCCAGAATCTAGTTAGGTAGGCGGGAATCTCGTAAACCTTGATGGCGCTAGGTTTTGAGCGTTCAGTGACGCAAAATTGGCACTAAATTCAGAAGCAAAAAAGAGTGAGCCCAATCAATAAGCGAGAGTAGCCTGCAGTTAGTTGGAACTTGAAAGTGCCGCTCCTGTGTGGATCCTATCCACAAGACAAAAACGCTAAAACAGGAGCGGCTAATGAAGCGGAAAGTTACCAGCAAGGGCAAGCAGGCGGCAAAGGCTTTCGAGGGAGCAATGGGGAACGGGCGCATGGGGGAGATCTACCTGGACGTCTTCAAACGCGGGAAAGTCGCTCTGGACAGCGTCGTGAGCGAGATGGGCCAGCTTCTCGTCGAGTCGATCATGTACATGGAGCGTGAGGAGCTGGCCGGGCCGGACTACCTGCCCACCAGCCCCAGCATCATCAAGGGTGGCACTCAAGCCGGAAGCGTCTATCTCGGCGACCGCAAGCTACGCGTCCGACATCCACGCCTGCAAGGGCCCGATGGCGAAATCGAGCTCACCTCCTACGCCCAAATGAAGCGGCGAGGCGCCTTCTCCGAGGAGCTGTTGGAGAAGAGCCTGCGAGGCCTCGCCGGGCGCCGCTACGACGAGACCATCGGCGACGCGGCCGCAGCCTTCGGCGTCGCCCGCAGCACGGTTTCCCGGCACATCGTCGAGGCGACCGCAAAGAGGCTCCAAGAGTTCAAGGAGCGCGACCTAAGCGCCATTGTGCCGTTTGCCATCATGCTCGACACGATCCATCGCGGCGGCAGCGCCTTCATCGTCGCCCTCGGCATCGACGTCGAGGGCGACAAATATCCGCTTGGCTTCTGGGAAGGTGCTACCGAGAACGCCGAAATCTGCGAGGAGCTCTTCGGCGACGTGGAGCGCCGCGGCCTCAAGTTGACACAGCGTGTGCTGTTCGTCGTCGACGGTGGCAAGGGGATCATCAAGGCCCTACGTGACCGGTTCGGCAAAAAACTGCTGCTCCAGCGTTGCACGATCCATAAGTCCCGGAACATCCAACGACATTTGCCGAAAAAATACCGTGCCGAAGCGAAGGCGTGGTTTCGCCGCGCAATTGACTGCGTGCAGCTCAACGACGCGAAGCGCGAGCTCAATGCGCTGGAAAAGTGGCTGCGCCGCATCAACTCGTCAGCAGCCGAGTCGCTGCTCGAAGCGATGGACGACCTGGTGACCATCCACCGCCTGAAGATGCCGGAGCTTCTGCGCAAGACCCTACACTCGACCAATGGGATCGAATCGATGTTCTCGACGGTTCGCGACTGCGAGATGAACATCAAGCGGTTCCGGGGCAGCGCCATGCGCCAACGCTGGCTCGGGACGGTGCTGCTCCACTGTGAAAAGGGCTTCAAGAAAGTGAAGGGGCACAGGGAGATCGCGGCGGTCCTGCGGACCATCGACGGCGCCCAATGCGAAGAGAAGCTGGCAGCGTAACGACCATGACACGAGCGGCACAGAGAGTTTCAACTAACTTGTGGACAATCTCTCGTCGGAGGTGTAGACCATGCCGACGTTGGCTAATTGGAAGTCGGAATAATTCGGGCCGCCCGTGGTCTCACCCTTCCCATAGGTCGTCAACACCCAG
>JAYWBY010000197.1:0-2042 GCA_043781115.1 Pseudomonadota bacterium | reverse complement strand
CACTCGATCCCCTTGCCGCCGTCGTCAGTGCGATGCGTCAGGTATCGTCAAAGAGTGTTGGCTGTTTGCGATGAGGCAGGTGCGTAAATGAACCGACGGGATTTGTCGATCGAGTTATCGAGGGCACGGATTCGCTTGGAACCGAAAGCAGCGTTTGGGCGGGCGTGCGGTGCTTTTGGATCTGCACTGAGACCGGATCGAGGTCAATCAAAATGGCGTCGCGGCCGAGTTCCTTGGCGACGACCGCCGTCGTGCCGCTGCCGGCAAAGGGATCAAGAACCGTGCCGCCTTTCGGACACCCGGCGAGAATGCATGGCCGGATCAAGGCAGGCGGAAACACGGCGAAGTGCGCCCCGTGAAACGTGGAGACGGGAACCGACCATACCGAGCGCTTGTTTTTGCCCTTGGGATGATTGCGCTCGGAGGGAGACTTGAGCCGTCGGCTCTGGGAACCGGTCCCGCGGTGGAATGCAATTGCTTGCCGAAGCTGGCCCCTCCACCGGTCGAGGTGACCTTCTCGCGCAGGGCATCGATGTCGTAGTATTGTGTGGCCAAGTCGGTTATGTGGCCCCACGATCGTTCTGTCTGCAAATCTCCATTCATCTTTCTGCGCGTCGCAACATAATCGGCTGTTAATTCTTGTCGAACGACTCGGTTGCCTTCTCGGATCAAATGAGGTCCGACCATGTTCGACGTACTTTTCCAACGCTCCCACGCGCTCACACGCCATCGCGACGGCCCTCTCGTTGAGTCACGTCGGCGCTTTCTCGCTTACTGCGCCGATCAGGGCATGAAGCTCTCAACGCTCCGCATCATGGCTTGGGACCTGTTGACTATCATCGACTGGCTCCATCTGGAAACGCGTGGCAACAAATTGATTCCGCTTGCGAAAATTAAAGGTGCCGATGCTCGCTGGGCCAACCCCCGACGACGGCCTTTCAGAAAGGTGCAGATGCCAGTTGCTCGCCGCCGCCGCCTTCTTATTGTCGCCAAACGATGGCTGCAATTCCTGGGGCGTCTGCGACTGCCCAAGACTGCTCCGCGGTCGTACGCTCAGCGAGTCGCCGCTTTCGCCGATTTCCAAAAAGAGAAGGGCCTATCTTCACAAACCATCGACTGCCGTTGCCGCGTTACGCAGATGTTTCTGGATCTGCTTTGTGGCACCGGCCAACGGATGGAAGACCTGACCCCTGCTCAGGTAGACGATTCCTTGATCCAACACGCGCGGTAGCGACCTGACACGCAGGTCGATCCAGGTCTATGCCGCGTACCTTCGAGCTTTCTTCCGCTACGCCGAGACGCGCGCTTGGTGCCGCAAAGGCCTAGCGGAAGCGATCATGGCTCCCCGAGTCTATGCGCTAGAGTCTTTGCCGGCCGGCCCCTCTTGGGATGACGTGCGACGGCTTCTCGCCACGACCGAAAGCGACCGGCCAACCGACATCCGCAACCGGGCCCTCTTGATGCTGCTGGTCGTCTACGGCTTCCGCAGTGGGGAAGTGCGCAGCTTGGAACTTGGCGATTTGGACTGGGAGCGGGAGTTGATCCGTATCAGACGTACCAAGCAAGGGCGAACGCGGTTCTTTCCTCTCTCGCGGTCTGTCGGTGACGCCATCCTGCGCTACCTCAAGGAGGTGCGACCGCACTCTTCCCAGCCCGAGGTCTTCTTGACACGCCAGGCACCCATCCGACCGCTCGGCAGCTCCACCCTAAGAACGATAATCGCGCCGCGCCTTCAGGCCTTGGGAGTTCTACTGCCGCATTACGGACCCCACGCCTTGCGGCACGCCTGCGCTACGCACCTCTTGGAGCAGGGCCTCAGTTTGAAGGAGATCGGGGACTACCTCGGTCACGTATGCCCAGAGTCGACCCTTCTGTACGCCAAGGTCAACCTTCCCGGTTTACGTGTCGTCGCCGACTTCGACTTGGACGACTTGCTATGAAACTCGCTGATCTTATTACTCAGTTCGTTGCGTTCCGTAAGACGCTCGGCGAACGTTGCGCCCACGAGAACATCCTGCGCTCCTTTAGCCGGAGGCTGGGCG
>JAYWBY010000196.1:0-5895 GCA_043781115.1 Pseudomonadota bacterium | reverse complement strand
GGACGTTGCCGGAAACGACCTGAATGAGCTCCTGGTCGCGGCGCTCGCCGGTCTCCTGCTTTTCCTTCTTCTTCGCCTCTTTCAAGGCGGCCTTCTTGGCGTCCAGGCGTTCTTTGTTCTTCGCCTTGGCTTTCAAGTAGAATTCGCGGCGCTTGTCCTTCGTCGCTTCCTTCATCCGCAGGTAAGCGGCGCGCCGAAACTCGCGGGCCTTTTCCTTTGCCGTTTTGGGGGCGGTCTTGGTCTCGGGCGTGTCGTCGCTCATGGGGACTTCTGCTCGGCCTTTGCCAGTTGGCGTTCGACTTCTTCCAAGTGGCGGTCGTCGATGCTCGTCGGCTCCCGGCGCGCGGCCGCCAGCATCTGACGGGCGTCGGCAAGGTCCTTAGTGCGCTGAAACTGCAAGCAGATGATACACATAGGCATTGCCTCCTCCTCTATGATCGGACTTTCCGCCGGGAATGCCAAGAGCCAATTGCTTGAGAAAGCTCGCGATGGTCCATGGCGAGCTCGGCGTAACCTCTGGTATGATCTGCCAATGTCGAAAGTCGCCTTAGGCAAATGGCTGGCCGCCCCGAGCCGCACGATCATAGTCGTCGACGACGATCCGGCGACCCGCGCGGTGGCGCATGCGTTCGTCGGCCGGCACGCGAACCTCCAGCTGTCCGAGTTCGACGATTCGAGGCTCGGTTTCAAGGCCGCCGACGCGTCGAGCGCCGACCTGATCGTCATGGGCTGGAAGCTCAGGGGCTTGAGCGGCACGGCGCTCTTCAACCGCTTGCGCATGCACCATCTGCACGCGTCGACGCCGATTTTGGTCGTGTCCGACGCCGTCAAACGCAAGGACTTTCGCCTCCTCGACGAGTTCCCTTGCGTGCGCCTCGAGGAGAAACCGCTGAGCGAGCCGCGGCTTGCCATCGCGCTCGGCGAGCTGGTCGACGAAAAGGACTGGTTGACCCGCAACCAAATGCAGCTTGAGCAGCAGTTCGTCGACGCCAAGGGCAACCCGGCGGCGCTGCTCGCGTCGCTGAAACACGCCTTGGCAAGCTCCCCGCACCCGGTGCCCTTGACGCTGCTCATAGGCGAAGTTCTGATGGGCCGCAAGCAATACGGACCCGCGGAACAAGTGTTCAGACACGCGTTGGGCCGGGACGCGAAGAGCTTGATGGCGCTGAGCGGCCTCGGACGCGCGCTCTACAAACAAGGCAAGCACGACGAAGCGGCAGCGCAGCTCAGGGTTGCGACGCGCGAAAGCCAAGCCAACGTCGGGCGGCTCTGCCTCCTCGGCGAGCTCGAACTGACCAAGATCAACCCCGACGTCGCGCGGAAGCACTTCATGCAAGCCTTGGCGATCGACGACGCCAGCCCGCGGGCGCAAGCGGGCGTCGACCTGTGTACGTCGCTCGACGATTACATCCGGCACCACGCCAGCGTCGCGCAGCCACACTCCTTTGCGGCGCTTTGCAACACGATGGCGATTTCGCTCGTGCGGGCCGGGCAGATGGAAAAGGGCATGACGCAGTACCGCGCCGCGCTGCAGCTGATTTCCGATCCCTACGCCGCGGCGCAGGTGATGTTCAACCTCGGACTCGGCTACCTCCGTTGGCGGAAGGCCGACGAAGCAAAGCGTTGGTTCGAGGCGGCCGACGCCAAGTCGGGTGGGCGGCTGGCGAAGGCGCGCCGTTACCGTGACGCAGTGGTGCGGGCTACCGGCGGCAAGGTCGACGCCTTCGATCTGGCGACCATCGACCAAGAAATGGCGGCGCAGACGCGCGAGCAGGAAGAGACGCTGTTCGAGTCGGACCCCCTGGACAAGGGGCTGACCGCGGGCGAAAACGCCCTGATCAACCAGATCTTCGAGGAAGAGCGGTTCTAGAGCTTTTAGGTCGCGCCGGCGTTCAAGAAGCCGAAGAACAGCGACTCGTCGTCCATGAACTTCAACTTGCGGCTGCAGCGGTCGCAAGGAAATGTGTCGTTCAGCTTGGCGAGAAACCCGGGCGCCATGGCTTCCTGGTGCGTAATCCGGCGGTCAGATTCCTGGTCGCAGGCGTCGCACTCGAGAGGAATGTAAAAGGAGCTGATCGCTATGCCACTCGTCAGCGCAGGAATCATGTTGAGCTGCGTAATGAGGTCGGGGCGGCAGTCTTCGTAGCTGACCTTGCGGCCCTTCAAACTTTGGGCGAGATAAAGCATCTTGCGGACGCCGTACGAGTTGATGTTCTCGGCCTTGTCGAAGTTGACGATGACCTCCGGCTCGGACGAAGCCGAAATCGGGGCGAACTCCGAACGGTCGTCGATCGGACCGGCGATCCGGTAAATGGCCGTGGTCGGAGTGCTGCGCGGGTCTTTGGTGATCGTCATCATCTTCGGAAATCTACCATGGCAACGGGGAAATCACAGACGGATTTCTCAGGTCTTCACGCGGTCTTGTCGATGCGAGCTTTGGCTCGCTCGAGCCGGTCGAGGAGTTTCGCCAGGCGCGGCCCTCCGTGGACTTCGCCTTTGAGTTCCGCCAGGCAGGTTTCAGCCCCCGCTAAGTCTTGAGCTAGGAGTAAGACGTCGATGCGGCGCAGCTTCAATTCCAAGGCCACGGCATCCGCCAGCGGCTGGCCGAGCTTCTCGGCTTTCTGAAATAGGCTCAGGGCCGAGTAGAAGTCGTCGCGTTCGACGGCGACTTCGGCGTGGTGCAGAAGCTCGGCGGTGAGCTGAGCGACGTAAGCACGACGCGTCGGGCCGTGGGAGTTGGCCGTGAGCTTCTTGTAAAGACCGACGAGCTTTTGCTCCGGGATTTCGCGGAGAATTTCCGGCAGCCTTGCCAAGGCGTCCGGCGACTGCGCCTGGCCATAAGTCAGCTCGGCGAGACGACCGTGAATGCCGGCGTACTTCGGCATGCGCGCGAAGATGGTCTGGTAGCGCTTTAGAGCCAGCGTCGGCTCCCCGAGTTCGAAGTAGAGCTGGCCGAGGATGAATTGGCGGCGAAGGTTCGTCGACGTGACTTTTTGCGCCGCCTCAAGGAAGGCCTTGGCTTGCGCGAAGTCGAGGCACTTGAAGGCGACGTTGCCGAGGAGGTGCAAGAAGCGCGGTTCGAGCACACGGTCCTTTTGTGTCGTGATCAAGCCTTGGCCGAGCATTTTTTTGGCGTCGTCGAACCGTTTCGCGGCCTTCAGCAGCTGGCCTTGGAGGAAGAGCCGTTCGGCGACCACCATGTTCGGCGCCAGTGCCGCCAAGCGGCGCGCCGCGGAGGTCAACTCGCGGCCGTGGAGGTCGGCGTAGAAGCTGCGCAGCTCGCGCGGTCCGCCTTGGACGTCACGCGTCAAATTGCGGAGGATCGCCATCGTGGCGTCGGCCACCGTGGTCTGCAGGCGCACGACGTAAGGAATCGAGTATTCCTTGAGGAAGTCGAGCTCTTCGGTGCTGACTTTTGAGCACACGACGACGAGCGGCGCTCGGCAATAAAGCGGGTTCTGCAGAATGGTTTCGACCACGTATTCGGGCGACGCGGACTCGCTCCAGTTGAGGACGAAGGCGGTCTTGTCGACGATGGTGACTTCGGCCAAGTCTTCCATGCTGGACAGCCGGGACGAGCGCACGCCTTCGGCGCTGCCCGCCGAGACCCATGCCTCGTAAAGCAGCGACGGCTTCGGCAGCCCCATTTCCAGGAAAAGTACTTGGTCGATCAAGTTGTTGTCTCCACTCCCGTTATCGGTCAGAGGCGTCAGGGCTTGACGAAAAGACCCCGGGGTAGCCAATCTCATCAAGATAATCGGGGGGATAGGTGGGGTAGGAGAGGGGTTAATGGGTCTGGGCAACCGGCCTCCTTCGTGGTAAAAATTGCGCTCGAACTGGCGACCTTGAAAGGGCTTTTTCATGAACGGGTCAAAACTCCCCGGTGTGCAGTGGGAAGACGACGACGCGGATTTCGGCGTCACGAAGAAGACCGACGAGGACAGCGCCGCCGAGTTCGAGACCATGCTCGCGAATGAAAAGCGCACGGGTCAGAGGCTGATGGTCGGCGAGAAGGTCAAGGGCACCGTCGTCGCGATCCCGCAAGGCGCGGGCAGCGACATCTTGATCGACTTGGGCGGCAAGAGTTCGGCAATCGTCGAGAAGATCGACCTCGTGAATGAAGCCGGCGAGCTGACCGTCAAGCTCGGAGACACCTTGGAGCTTTTCGTCATCTCGAAGAAGGGCGGCGAAATCCTGCTCAGCGCCAAGATGAGCCAATCGCTCAAATCAGCGAGTGATTTGGAAGCCGCGTTCAACCGCAAGATGCCCATCCGAGGCAAGGTGGCGAAGGTCGTCAAGGGCGGTTTTGAAATTACCGTCCTCGGCAAGCCGGCCTTTTGCCCGGTGTCGGCGATCGACACGCGCTTCGTCGAGAACCCGGCGGAGCACGTCGGTCGAGAATACGAGTTCCAGATCGATAAGTTCGAAGAAAACGGCCGCAACGTCGTCTTGAATCGCGCCGTGCTACTGCGCGCCGCGGCGGAAGAGAAGTTGAAGACGGTACTTAAGACTCTGACTCCCGACACCGTGCTCGATGGCGTCGTCACGGAAGTTCGGGACTTCGGCGCCTTCGTCGACATCGGTGGCGTCGAAGGCATGGTCCACGTCTCGGCCATGAGCTTCGCGCGCGTCGCCAAAGCGAGCGACGTTTGCCACCGGGGCGACAAAGTGCGGGTCAAAGTCCTGAAGATCGAACCGGCGACGGAGGCGGCGCCCGGTGGCCGTCCCGGCAAGCCGAAAATTTCTTTGAGCATGAAGGCCGCGGCAGTCGACCCGTGGGACGACATCAGGGCTGAGATCCAAGACGGCAAATCTTACACTGGTAAAGTGACGAACCTGATGCCGTTCGGCGCCTTCGTGGAACTCGTCCCGGGCATCGAGGGCCTGCTGCACGTCTCCGAGATGTCGTGGCTGAAGCGGGTGCACCACCCGTCCGACGTCGTCAAGATCGGCGACACGGTGACCGTCACCGTCAAGGACATCGACCCGACGCAGCGGCGCATTTCGCTGTCGATGAAGAGCCTGGACCAAGATCCATGGCACGAAGCCACGACTCGTTTTCCGGTCGGCAAGGTGATCAAAGCCCCAGTCGAGAAGCTGAAGCCATTCGGCGCCCTGGTCGAGCTGGCGCCCGGCCTTTCGGGCCTCTTGCCGATGGCGGTGATCAAGCGCAAATTCGGCGAAGCGTACCGTAACCCCTGTACGCCCGGGAAAGAGCTCGAAGTGCTGGTCGTGACCATGGACTCGAAGCAACGGAAGATCGTCCTAACCCTCGACGGGGTGGACGCCGACGACGCCGACCACAAGAATTATCTCGAGTATTTGGCGGCCGCGGAGAAGGAGGCGAAGCCCGCGCCCGCCGCCCAGGCCGAAGCCTCGCGCACGGGCACCTTCGGGGCCTTGCTCAACGCCAAGCTAAACCGGAAGTAGAGTGGGCGGCCGTTCCTTTCGTGTCTGCCGAGCGCTGCGAGGGAGAGAGATTCCTGATTCTTTTACCCCATGGGAGCCTCTGCGAACCCATGTCGTGCGCTCCTTCCACGAACGCAGGATTGCTTTCGATCTGGGCTTGCAGCGTCGCAATGGCCATCGGCTGTGAGTTCGTCATGGTTAAAAGAATAGCCCGCTGAATCACTGAGACAAGGAACGGCCAGCCTGAGCTTTTTTAGACGGACAAGACAACGCGTGGCGGGTGTTGGTCACTGTCGCGTTACCCTCAGGGGTAGTATTAGGTACGCTTTCCGGATAGGCATATAGAGTTTTGTTTTCAACGTCGGCCGGTCCGTGTAGATTTAGGCCGACACCCATCCCTATTAGCATCGCAAGAGGACGCATCATGATGAAACGCCTATTGGTAACTGGATTTGCTCTCGGCGCGCTTTACACTTTCTCCGCGGC
>JAYWBY010000195.1:0-5901 GCA_043781115.1 Pseudomonadota bacterium | reverse complement strand
GCGGCAACGACTGCGCCTTCTTCTGCAACGGCAAATACGGTCCGCAACGCCAGAACCTTTGCGAAACGCTCCCGACCAAATAAGTCGAGACCGAGGAGTTTGACGTCATGAAAAAAGTCGACCGTACCATCATCTCAATACTGGCCCTGGCCCTTTTGACCGCGGTCTCCGGTTGTAACGACAAGAAAGACGCGAAAGTCGCCAAAACGACGTCGCAGTCTTCCGGCTTCTCCTTGAAAGCCGACATGTGCGGTACGCACATGTCCATCGGCGAAGTGACCGACGGCAAAGGTGGCGGTCGCCGGCCGGTGACGCTCTCCGTCTCGGTCGAGATCTGCGGCAAGATGGAAGGCGCCGACGACAAAGGCTGGCGCGCCCTGGGTATGACGCTGGTCACCCCGACCGTCTACCTGCGCAAATCGGGCAGCACCAGCTACGACGCCGCCACGGCGCCCAAAGCGCAACTCTACGTCGACGGTGACAAAATCGTCGCCGATGCCGACGGCAAGACGATCGTGATCGGTACCGCCAAGACCACGAAGCACGCCGAGAGCGTCAAACCCGACGGCGGCGCCAAAGTCGAGCTCAGCATCGGCGACCGCCCCTACCAGGTCGGCGACGCCAAAAGCACGCCCGACAGCGACAAGCACGTTTGGATCACGGCCGACTGATTCCTCAAGGATTCTGGTCTCAATCCGATAAGAAGTTGAGCCATTAGAGGCTTAGATCACCGCTTTTCCGGAAGGATCCGCCATGGGCGTTCGCCTCGATTTGCTGCCGTTAGTCGTCGTTTCCGTTTTGCTCGGCCCCGTCGCCTGCAAATGGAACAGGTCAGCCTCGTCCACCAAGGACGACCAAACCGGTTCGTCCGCGAATGGCACGCCGGCCACCGGCACGCCAGTCGTCGCCGCCCCGCCCATCGCGAAGGTGCCAAGCAAAGACCCGCGCATGGCCGTGATTTACAACTACCTAAAAGAAAACATCCAAGTCAGCACCCCGTCCGACGCGATCGGCCAAACCGTCTTCGCCGGTAGCTTCGCCGAATTCCAAAAATTCGACGAAGACGTGGTCAACGGCCAATACGTATTCATGGCGCGTTCGCTCGTCTCGAACATCCAAACGCAAGGCTTCTTCAACGACATGGCGGTCGACGCCGACGATTGGAAAGCCTCCGTCCAAGGCCAAAACGACGCCTCCGGCAAGCTCGTCTCCTTGAAGATCGTCCAAAACGCCGGCGGCGGCGGCGGCGGCAACGGCAAAAAGAACACGACGTCCCGCAACGGCGGGCTCAACGAGGGCGGCCAAGGCCAACAGGCAAATGGCGGCGGCGAGCGCCCTGCCGCAGCGCCGGGTGCGGCCGAGTCGGGCGCGGATCCTTTCGCGGAAGGCGCCGACCCGATTGCGGGCGAAGGCGCGGCCGAGTCGTCCGGCCAGACCGAATAAAAAAAACGGCCGGGGCCTGGGCAGGGGAGTGAACCCAGAGGTTCGCGAGGCATTGCCGTCTGCAGGCCTAGAAGAAAGCGTCCGGCCGGACGGGCCAGACCCTTGGGGTCTGGGCTAGCTACGCGCGGCGGCGGGACTTCTCCTGCGGAAGTTGCCGAACGTTTCAGTGGTGAATAGCCTGTGGTGCGCCGAGCAAAGCGTCCGCAGGTTTGTGGGGTCGTCGCTGCCGCCGCAAGAGCGGGGTTGGATGTGGTCGACTTCGAGATAGCGGCGGCTTTCGCACCGGTGGCCGTCGTGCGAAGTGAACGTGCAACGGCCGGCATCGCGAGCGATGACGGCGTCGCGGATTGAGCTGGGTAGCGCTGACGGAGTGCGAGGCGACTTCGGAGCCTTCGCCATTTTGGGGGCCTTGGCCGGACGCGAACTCCGCCGTTTGGCGCGCTCGATCGGGTCGACCTTGGCCAGCAAGAGATCTACGGCTTTCTCGACGACGGCCGACAGACTGCCCGCGTCCAGAACTTCTTTCGCTCTCTCGATCTTCGCCCTGACCCGCTCATTCACCTCAATGGTGATCGCCACCCGATCAGGCCCTTTTACCTTCACTCGCTCACGCGCGGGCGCCGACACCGGCTTACCCCCATCCCCCGTCTCGGCAATGAGCGCAACCGCCAGCATTTCCTTCGCCTGCCGAATCGATTTCCCCTCGGCAGCCTTCATCAACACCGGCTGATCCGCCAGCGTCGCCACCACGCACAAGGTGATCTTCCCCTCCGCTAATTTCTCCAGTAGCGACGCGTCCCGCCGCGCTGCCCTCATCGCCCTCGTCCACCGCGACGCCCCGCTCTCAGACAACCCCAACGCCTGCGTGCAGTAGGCCCACAGCGACTCGTATCCTTCGCGCAGAAAAAGCTTCCGCTCATCGACCTCACTCAACAACTGCAGCCCTCGCACCTGCTGCTCGCGAATCGTCGCCGCGACGTTCGTCATTGCCACCAGTAGCGCCCTATCGTCCAATTCCTTAATGCGAGCGTCGAACATCGGGATTCCTCCGTTTGCGTTCGACGCTTTTTACCACGCGTTTTTTCGACGCTCACACCGCCACGCCGTTGCACGTTTCACTCCCCGATTGCGCCTCGCGGAATCAATGCCAAGGCCGTCGCTCCACGTCGAATTTTGCGCGCGCCATCGCCTCTCCTCAACAGCTTCTCGTCCACGCCCCAACGCGCCCCGAAAACTCTGTCAAAGTGTATTTCAGTCAACAACTTCCGCAGCGGAAGTCCCACCGATCTCCCGCCGAAGCCACGGCCAGCCGCGCACGCCTTCTTCTAGGCCGCCGATGCAGAAGCAATGCCGCTACTGCCCTCTGGGTTCCCGCCCTTCGACCTTGTCGTGCGCGCAGCGGAAGCCCACCCTCTCACCACCCGCCCGCGCCCCCACCCTGATTCGTCGGACTAGTCGTCGGTGGATTGTTTGGCGTCGTCGTTGGCGGAGTGGTCGTCGCCGTCGTTGGAGGAATCGTCGTCGTCGCGGGCGTGGTCGTCGCGCCAACCGCGCCGCTAGGCGCCGTCGTCGTCGCCGGCGTCGTGGTCGTCGCCGCCGTTGATCCGGATTTTACGAACTGGATGTTGCGGCTGTCGATCGTTTTGCCGGTCTTGTCGGAGGCGACGACCTTCAAAGTCAAACCGTCCTCGAGCAGAGCGGAGCTCTTGGATTTGAAGAAGTTCTTAGTGCCGTTGCTGAAGATCAAGTCGGCGGGATAGAATCCTTGGCCGCCCGGCGTACAGGTGGGCGTTTCCTTGGCAACGCAGACGCCGAGGCCGACCGTGTCGATCGTCGACGAGAAGAGCAGCTCGTAGTCGCTCGTTTGGACGTTGAAAGGATGCGCCAACGAGACGCGGATGTTGCCGGTGTACGGCGCGTCGTCGGCGGCAACCATCGATTCCGTGTTGGTGATCCCGCACGACGTCGAGACCAGAGCGGCCATGGACAAGGTGAGGAAGCGGCCGGCGTAGGTTTTGGTTTTGATGCTCATTGGGTCACCTTGATTTTGATCAAGCGGTCGGTGTTCACGCTGCCGTCGGTGTGCTCGTAAACGTCGCCTTCGCCTTCGTAAGGCGAAGCCAATTGGATGTCGGTTGATTCGCCGGGGCCGATGGTGCGGGGGCCGCCGTCGGTGTCGCCGTGGCCGAACGGCGCGCCGTTCGTGTGCATCGTGAAGCTGCCGCTCGTGCGCTTGTTGACGATGTGCAGCGTTTGGCCGACTCTGCCGGTGACCGGCGAGTTGTTGAGGTAGTTGCCGAATTTCTGGTCGCCGATTTCGAGAGTCAGCGGCGAGCCAGTCGCGGCGCCGCCGGTGGTCGTCGCGCCTGCCGTAGCAGCCTTGGGGAAACCCGCTGATTGCCAGGCTTGTAGCGTTTGTTGGTCGGCCGCGGAGACCGAGCCGCCCGGAGGCATGCCGCTAGCGGAACGGGATACGATGCCGGCGCCAAGCGATTTGGCGGCATCGTAGGTATCCATCGGGGTGGTGCTTTGCGTACCGTTAGGACTGTGGCACGAGACGCATTGGCTGTTGAGGATCGAGGCGACGCGCGAGTCGTAGGAAACGGAATTCGCCGTGCCCGTCGTGGTGCCAGTCGGAGTCGTCGTCGTCGTCGGTACCGTGGGCGTCGCCGTGGTCGCGGCGGTCGAGCCGGCAGCGGAGTCGCTTACCGATTTGACGTTCCAGGCGGATCCCGGCGGGAGCTCGTCCGCGGCGCCAGTCCAGGTGTTGACGAAGGTTTTGCCCGCGGCGTTGCTTGCCGCCGCGGTGACGGCATCGGTGCCCGGAGGCAAAACCGCGCCGTTGTCAGGGTTCAGTCCCCCCGTCGGACCAGTAGCGCCGGCGCCGGGCGGCGGCGGTTGCGCGTTCGTGGTGCCGGAGTTGTCGACGACCATGGCTTGGCGAGTGCGCCCTTGGCACGCCGACAGGCTGAGCGTCAGCACCGTGAAGGGGATGATCCAAGTGTCATGCTTCATTGGCAAAGGCCTCATAGCGTTCAGCAGACAGTTTTACGCGTGATTCATTCAATTTCTTTATCGGCACGGCCCCTCAAAAAGTTTAGCTTTGATTTCGATGTGGCTAATATTACCGTGAATACAGATAGTTGAAGCTGATCGTTGCGGTGGCGAAAAATCCGCCTTTAAGCGGGGACAGGGAACTTCCGATGGCGATGACGGGAGGAAACCTTGGGCGACCGCATCATTCCAGTCTTTGCCGTCACGGCAGCGATCATTGCCTCAGTACTCGGAGCGCCGGGCTGTTCGCCGGTGCCGGCAGGAAGCAACGACAGCGCCGTGAAAATTTATGGCGGCGCGCCAGTGAGCGACGGCCGTTGGGGCGGCGCCGTGGCGCTGCTGATAAACCGCGGCGGCAACACCAGCCTCTGCACGGGAACGGTGGTGCATCCGCAACTGATCCTCACTGCGGCGCATTGCATCGCGGAATACGACGAACAAAATCCCGGTTCGCCGCCCGATATCGCGCCGGCTTCGGCTTTTCGCGTCGTCACCGGCAACGACGCGCGGCGGGGCGGCAACGTTAGTGTCGCACGGGCCATCTTCAAACCAGAGTACCGCAACGAACCATTGACGGATTTCGCCTACCTGCTCTTGGCCCAACCGTTGACCGGCGTGGAGATCATCCCGCCGCCCCTCGATGAGCAAGAAGCGCAGTCGCTGACGGCCGTGGGCGCTTCCGCGACGTTAGTCGGCTTTGGTGAGACGGACGACAAAGTCACCGGCAACAAGTACCAATCGACGACCAACGTCGGGCAGAACCAGGGCGGAGTGATGTTCATCGGCGGCGCCGGCAAGGACACTTGCCAAGGCGATAGCGGCGGCCCGGCCTACGGCCAAGTCAACGGCCAGTGGCGCGTGTTCGGCGTAACGTCGCGTGGCTCCGGCTGCGGCAATGGCGGCCTTTATTCGCGGATCGCCGACCATCTTTGTTGGGCGGAGAAGGACTCGGGCATACCGATTCCGGGCAACCGTCTTCCCTGCGAAGGACTCGCGCCGCCGGTAGCGGTGACGACTTCCCCTTCGTCGCCGACCTCCACGGCCGCGGTTGGCAACGATCTGAAGCTGTTCGTCGGCCCGCCCGTCCAGTCGCTCAACGGCAAGTCCGGCTTGCAGGTCTCGGCCCCTCTCGCCGTCACCAAAGTTTCGCTGTGCTTCGACTTGCGGGACGCTTGCATTTCGTCACAGCGCGAAGATCAGCGCTTCGCGGGTTCCGACCGGAACGACGCGTCTCTGGCATTTTTCGCTTCGCTGAAGGTCGTGGCCTTGTCTCCCGGGATGAACATCACGATGCTCGGCTTCGATGCCGGCGGGGTCTTGATTCAGGCGACTGGCTTGACCTTGGTCGCCAAGTAGGGGGCCAATTTTGGGAATCTCGGGAAAGCTGTTAAGGTAAAAGCATGA
>JAYWBY010000194.1:0-2056 GCA_043781115.1 Pseudomonadota bacterium | reverse complement strand
ACGAAGATGCTGTCAGCGAGTCTTTGGATTCTCGACGACTGGGGCGTGGTGTCGATGACGCGCGAAGTCGCCGAGGAAGTCTTCGATCTTTTGGATCGTCGCAAGCACTCGGCCGCGATGATCCTGACGTCAAACCGCGACGTCTGCGAATGGGGCCAAGTATTCCCTGAGCCGGTGCTGGCGTCGGCGGCGATCGACCGCCTCTTCGATCGTGCCGAGATCATTTTGTTTGGCGGAGATAGCTACAGGCTGAAAGGGCGCATCATCAATCCAGAGCTTGACGACCGCGGCATCAGAGGGCATTAACTTGCACGGTCACGCGAGGTGGAGTCGGGAAGTGGGAACGGAGTGGAGCCGGATACCTGGGACGGGACAGTGCCCTCTTGCCGCCGGAGCTGCGCGCGAAAAGCGCACGAGCCGGTGAACGAAACGGGTCTGCCTGTGGATTTGCGGGATCTGGGTGGGGAAGTTTGGCGGAGAGAGAGGGATTCGAACCCCCGGTACCTTTCGGTACAACGGTTTTCAAGACCGCCGCCTTCAGCCACTCGGCCATCTCTCCCAAGGATGAGATAGAATAGGCGGGGTCGGCCCGAATTGACAATCCCAGGATCGAGATATGACGGAATTTCTTCGCTTGTTCCCGATCGTCGCCTACCTTTTTGCGAGCCAAACCGCGCTCGCTGCCACTGCGGACCTACAATTCTTCGGCGACGTCTTCGTGCCTTCGCGGGTTGTTAAGATGACCGAATCGACGGCGGAAGACCCGCGCCTCTTCGACCAGACTAAGGACCTTCTCGCTTCCGCAGCTCACAACGTCTTCAATTTGGAAGGCGTCGTTTCCACGGCCTTCGTCACGCCAGAGCTGAAACGCTATCTCCTCCGGATGCCATTCACATTGCCGTCGATCCTCAGCGCCGCAGGACTCGACGTCGCGACGTTGGCCAACAACCACGCCATGGACTTCGGCTTCCAAGGTGTCTTCGACACGCAAGTTGCGCTGCATGCCGCGGGGATCGAGTACACAGGAGCCGGCATCGACGCCAATGACGCAGCGAGGCCTGTCATCCTCGTCGGGCCAAGCGGCCAGACATATTGTGTTCTGGCTTTTTCACGGACCCTGCCCGCGACCTTCTGGGCGACAGATTCGAGACCAGGGACGGCTTATGCCGACTTTGAGGCCGTCTCTAAACGCATTTCTGAGTGCGCCAAATCAGGCCTATTCACGGTCGCGACCTTTCATTGGGGCCAAGAACTGTCGAGCAAGGTCCTGCCTTATCAGCGGATCCTGGCGCGAAAAGCCATCGAAGCCGGCGCGCGCTTGGTCATTGGCCATCATCCTCACGCGTTGCAACCAGTCGAGATTTTCCGTGGTCGACCAATTTTTTATTCGCTCGGGAATTTCGCCTTCGGCTCAGCGCCGGACTCGGACGGACAAGAGGGCATGGCGGTCCGCGTGGCTTCCGATGCCGCGGACCGCAAAATCCAAAACGTCGAAATCATCCCGCTCGACGTCCGGAACAGTCGCGTCCACTTCCATCCGACAACGCTGGCCGAGGATCAAGCCGACCCCGTCGCCAAACTTCTACCCAAAAAGCATCCCTGCGTCTGGTCGAAAGTCGAGCGCTTCTGGTCGTGCAAATTCACCGATCCTTGAGCTTCATCATGAGTCTGAGCAGCTCGAGGTAGAGCCAGACTAGAGTGACTAGCAGCGAAAAAGCGCCGTACCATTCCATGTATTTCGGGGCGCCGGCGCGCTCGCCGTTCTCGATGGCGTCGAAGTCGAGCACCAAGCAAAGTGCCGCCACTGCCGAGATCACGACGCTGATGCCGATGCCGATGGGGCCGCTCTCGTGCAGGTAGGGCATGTGCACGCCGAATAGACCAAGGACCAGATTGACCAAGTAAAAGAGGCAAATACCGCCGAGTACTGCCGTCATGCCTGTCTTGAACCGTTCGGTGGCTCGAATGAGCTGCGCCTTGTAAGCCAAAAGCATCGCCGCGAATACGCCCATGGTCAGGCCGACGGTCTGAATGACGACCCCCGGATAGCGGAGCT
>JAYWBY010000193.1:0-2059 GCA_043781115.1 Pseudomonadota bacterium | reverse complement strand
GGAAGCGCGCCGTCCGCACCGTGGAATTGTCTCTCGACCAGCCAGCTTTGATTTTGCCGCTCAATCGTTCGCCCGAGCGCGAGTCGCGCTTCGCTTGGGTCGTGCCGCTCTTGAAAGACGAGACGGTGCTCACGACCAAACGCGGGCGGCAGCCGAGGATCGAAGATCCGGCGCAGGCACGCACGTGGTCGGTCGGCGTCTTGCTCGGGTCGCCCCTCGAAGTCGAATTGAAAGAGCGCGGCTTCGCCTACGTCGCCCCCGCGGTCGACGAAGAAACCAACGCCAAGAAACTCCATGCCGATCATTTGGACGCCTGGTTCGTGGCGACGATGGTGGCGCCTTTCGTCTACCGCCGCCTCGGTTACGATCCGGCCGAGCTCGACTACGGCGCCAAGCTGCAAGTGAACGATCTCTATCTCGGCGCGACGAAGAATTTGCCCGACGCCGAGTTGAAGCGCTGGCGCGACGCGTGGGACGCGCTGCAACGCAAGGGCAAGGTCGAAGCGATCTTGGCGAAATATCGCCCGCGCTCGTGAACTTCGCGGATGGTCACAAGCTGTGAGCGGATCCTCGGGCGGACGCTTGAGCTTATGCGGCTCGTGTCGATAGGATGGTTATAGAGGCAAACAAGAGTTTCGGCCGAAACCTCCTGCTTCAAAAATCGTTCGCCATAACCAACCAGCTTTTTGCAAGGAGTGCATCATGTTCGGTCTGAAAAAAGTGCGCCTCGTGTCCAAGACTCTCGCCGTTCTTCCCGTCGCGCTGTCGTTCGCCGCCTGTCAGAACTACACCAGCCAGCCGATTTGCAACGACGGTAACTCCGTCCTGCCCGCCGGCATGACCGGCACCTACACCTTCTCGATTCAACACGAAGACTTCACGACCGAGACCCAGCAGTTCACCATCGAGTACTCGGCGGCGACCAAGACGGCGCACTGGTTGACGGCCGCAGGCGACGACAGCGAAAGCCGCATCTGCCAGGTCGGCGGTCAGTTGGTGTCGGAAGAGAAAGACGACACGACTGGCTTTTACCAGCAAGACCGACTCTACGTCACGGGCATGGGGCTGAGCTTCCAGCCCCTCTTCTACGACAAGGCCGCGCTCGACGACGCGGGCGTTACTTACAAGATCTTCGAAGTGCCGCAAGGCGCGGCGAAGATCCTCGGCAAACGCGTCACGACCTTCGCCGAAATTTGGTTGAACCGCGCCGCGTCGCTCGTAGATGAGCCGACGCTCGGTCTGGTCGTCGCCAACGACAGGATCAGCAGCGACGCGGTGATGAGCTACGCGAAGGCGGGACCGATCGGCCTGACCTTTCTGAGGCAATAAGCGGTGATGCAAAGATTTAGTCTCCGGCGTCTAGGCGCCGGAGACTAGTCTTTTTGGGCCGAGCAACTCTGCCATTTACCCGTCACCCAGCTTTGGGCTTTAGCATCGTAAATTCCGCAGAACGTGTGATTCGCGGCGCAAGGCGAACACTGCGCGGTGCGGTAAAGGCGCTTCACGGCCATCAGCGCGTAGCTGGTAGCGGCATCGGTGATCAAGCCGTTATTGAACGGCGCGTCCGGGCTGTTCAAGGATTTCGTCGGCCAAGAGCCGTTGGCGGCCTGGTTGCCGAGCAGCCAGGTCAGCGCCTTTTGTAGCGAGGCGTCGCTGGTCGGCGTGCCAGTCTCGCTCAGGACGAGCGCGGCGAAACCCGTGGCGTAACCGTCGCCCGGATTGTTCGTTTGGTTGAAGCCCAGCGACGCGAGCGACCAGCTGCCGTCGGCCTTCTGCTTGGCGAGGACGGCTTGCCTGAGCGCCGTGACTTGCGCGGCGTCGAGGAGACCCGGCATCTTCATGGCGACGCGGCCCGCCATCATTTGGGCGTGCAAAATTTGCGTGGCGTAGTTGGCGCGGAGGTATTGCTTCAGTGCGGCTATCTTAGCCGGGATGTTGCCGACGGGCTGGGTGGGATAGGTGCCGGGAACCGAAGCCAGGCCGAACGCGAACAATGCCGAGCCCCAGTAGTGAGCGGCCGGATTTTCGAACGGCGCGAGGCTCTCCTGCATCCAGTCCC
>JAYWBY010000192.1:0-2060 GCA_043781115.1 Pseudomonadota bacterium | reverse complement strand
GGAACGCAGCCCGAGGTGGTGGCGCGTGCTAGCTTGGCCCCTCAGCGTTTTCTATCGCTTGGGCGTAGCCGCGCGAAATTTGACGTTTGACTTCGGCGTGCGCACGCCCCGCAAATTGCCGGGAATGACGATTTCGGTCGGCAACATCGCCGTCGGCGGCACCGGCAAGTCGCCCGTCGTCTTGGCTCTCGCCGCGTGGTTGATAAGGGCCGGACAAAGCCCGGCAATTTTGACCAGAGGCTACGGTGGCGGCTTGTCCGTTGACGACGAAATGGCTTTACTTGGAGGCAAGCTCGTCATGCCCGCTCGTTCCGCCGTCAGGTGGCCCGACGAGGCGCGCATGCAGACCGTGGCCTTGCCGAGCGTTCCCGTCGTCATCGGCGCCGACCGGTTCGTGGCCGCCGACCGGTTCCTGCGCGAACACCCAAACCTGAAACCCACCCATTGGTTGCTCGACGACGGGGGCCAGCACCGGCAGTTGACCCGGGACGTGAATATTTTTTTGGTCGACGCCGCCCAACCGTTCGGCTCGGGCGCTGGGGCAATTTTGCCGGCCGGGTCGCTCCGGGAGCCGAAATCCGCCCTGAAACGCGCCGATCTGGTGATCGCGACAAGATGCGACGAAAAGCATCCGAGTGCCGCCGACCTGGCGGCCCTGGAGCGGCTCGTCGGTCGGCCGCCGCTCAAGGCTTTTTTCCGCGAAGGCTTGCCGGAGCGGTCAGTGGACGGCCGCGAGGCCTTTAACTTGGCTCGGCATTCGCCGGCTTTTTTGGTAACCGGCATCGCCGGGGGCGAACGTTTGGCGAAAGGTCTCGAAGCGCGACTAGGGCTGGTTTTGGCGGGGAGTTACGCGCGTCCCGACCACCAAAACCTGGTGAAAGCCGAACTACTGGCGCGCCTCGGTGCCGCGCGCGCCGTACTGACAACCGCCAAGGACTATTGGCGCGACCCGGCGGTCTTTGACGATTTGCCAGTCCCGGCGTTCATCTTGCCTTTGGCTGTGGAGTGGTCCGAAGAAGGGCTCGCAAAGGCCCTCTCACCGTGGCTTTAGCTGGTACCCGCCCCTTGCCTCCGACCGACGCCCAACTTTATAATGAATAGTATATATAACCGCCTCGAATCCTCCGCCTCCTGATCCAACTCCCCTAAAGTTTTGCCTACACACGTCGATTAAACGACATAGATGGATCAATCGGTGCCCTGTGTTTTTTCCATGTGCTCTACGCGAGCGGCTCCGCCAATCGCTTTTTGCAAGATGATTTACCTCTAGAGGAGACTAAGACAATGAACGAAGCGCCTAGCAACCAGTCGGGATTGAGCGATACGTTCTCATCCCAACCTGCGCCGCAAACGAATCCGTTTACGGCCGATCTCAAGGGTGAGTTCACCAGCAACTTCGGCACCAACACCAACGCGGTGTCGCAGATCTTCAAGGAAGGTGGGTTCGTCAGCCAGAACCGTACCAAGTACTTGATCATCGGCGGCGTCCTGATCGCCGTTCTCGCGGTCGTCTTCTACTTGCTCACGGGCGAGTCGGATTCGACGGATGAGACCACCGACGAAACCGCGGCGACGGAAGAAACGGACGAAGAGTCCACCGAAGCCACTGACGAAAAGACCGAGGAAGCGACCACCGAAGCCACCACGGAAGAAACTCCGGCTCCGGACACCACTGCGCAAACCGCGGCCGTCCCGTCTTCGATTCCGAAGTCCGGCGGCTTCAGCGGCGGCAGCGGCAAAGTTTCCCTCGGCGAGCCCGCCGACGGCTCGAGCCTTTCCTACGACGAGACGCAAGGTCCCGCGACCTTCTCTTGGACGGGCGGCTCCGGCTACATCGTCTTCTCCCGCAATCAATCGATGAACCCGCCGGCGATGAAAGTCGCGGTGTCGGGTAACTCGTTCGCCTTTCACCACCCGTGGCCGGGTACGTGGTACTGGCAAGTCAACAACAAGTCCGGCTCGACCGAAGTCCGCTCCTTCAAAGTGAGCGCTCCGGCCCGCCGCAACATCCAGCTCTCGCAGCCCGCCTCCGGCGGCGCGGTTGCCGGCAACGGCGGCAC
>JAYWBY010000191.1:0-2064 GCA_043781115.1 Pseudomonadota bacterium | reverse complement strand
CCGCAATCCTTACGAGAAGATCCCGGGCCCGCAGCTTTTCAACCGCGATCGCCGGACCATCGACATTGTCGATTTGGCTTTTGCCGCGGCCCAGGCCGGTCAAATGAAGGTCGTGCGCAGCGCTCTCCTACCGATTCACGTCCTAATCGACCCGGGTTCGTTCTTGCGCTGGGCCGAGGCCCAGGGCCTGACGATCCCGCCGCCGCTGACCCGCTTGGCCGAGCAGCTCGAGCCGATCGACCGCGACCTCGCCGGGGCGCTTTTGCGCGAACGCGTGACGACGATTGCGCGGACCCTGTGGATCCTCGATCCGTCGCTGTCGGCCGCGCAAATCGCGTATCATCAAGCGATGTTGGACTTGGTCTCGGAAGCGGAAGTCAAAATGGCTGAACGACTCGAATGGATCGAGTCGGTCAAGCCTCATTAGACTTTAGGCCTCTATTCGCGCTACGGGTGCACGCCTGCCGAATAAGAGTCGCGCTGGGTGGCGAGCCGCGCCTCACGCATCGCCCTGGCGCCGGCTCTATGCCGATGGATCTTGACGGTGCTCGCTTGCGGGCCGTTGTCGCCCGCCTCCTCACAGAAGCGCACCGGGGTGCCGATCGCCATGGTGCGGAAGCCCTGATTCAACACCGAATTCTCGTTGAAATAGATTTCGCGGCCTTCGTCCGTGCGAATGAATCCAAAGCCTTCGTACGAAAAGAGGCGCATGACCTCGCCTTTTTCAAGCGGACTGTCGTGTCTTTTCGTTTCGCGGCGCACGCGCGATTCATGGCGTGCCAACTTTTGCGCGACCGCGTCGAATGCGGCGGTGAGAGCAAGGTAGGCGTTTTCTCTGACGCTTGGCGCTGGCTCATGGCCGACGACCATTCGTCCGCCGGGTACGTCAGCCTCGATCACGACGCGGTAGTTCGATTGGTTGCCGTTGTGATGACTCACCAGGGTCAGCACGACGTCGACGCGGCGAATTCGCGGAAAATGTCCGGCTAAATGGTTGATATGTTCTTGAATCCGTTCCGAGACGGCTTCCGATGGTTCGAGCCCGCGATAAACGATGTTCCGCTCAATCGACATGACGATTCCTCCATTCGTACTCGAGATTCTAGGATTGACGCTGCACGGCCCGTGCCAGCGCCGTTGACCGTGTCACCGTGCCTTTAGGCCCGGCCACTGTCGCGTTTCGGCTACACCTTGCCCTTAAAGGAAGACGTGCGTGCTGGACTCTTCGCCGAGCCGCCTATCGACAGCGACCCTTTGTCCCCACGGCGCCGCGAAGTGACCGATGAAGGGTTGGGTCACGTCAAGCCAATCGACTGAGTTCATGCGAATGGCGTCGTTGGGAGTTCCCGCGGCAAAAACGATCTCGTCGCCAGCTAATGAAGAGTCCACGAGAATGGAGGCATTGTCCCAAAGGGGCAACGGCGGCGGTGGATTGGCGAGTTCGCATTCCGGGAAGAAGTCGGCGATTTCATCGGGATCCGCTAGACGAAGTGCGTCCGCTTCGAGGTCCTTGCAGGCGGCATTCAAATCGACGTGCAAGGCGGCAGGCAAGACCAGGATCACCGGTTCGCCGTCGGCGATGCAGACGACGGACTTCGCGACGCGATAGCCACTTAGGCCCTCCTCTGCCGCCAGGTCCTGAGCCGTGGCGCATGGAGCGTGGTGGTCGATGCTGTAGCTGACCCGTTTGGAATCTAGAAAATCCGTGATGTCTTTGGCGACGCTCATGAGCAACCTCCTCGGCGAACGTAAGAACTGGATCGATCGGACGCGAGGGTGCAAAACGCATTCCACAGTCGCACAATTATTGCAGCGTCGTCGGCAGCAAAAACTTGCGTAATCAGATGGAGTTTGGTCATGAACAAAAATGAGAAACGCCGCGACGACGAAGAACGGCACGGCGACTCGGTCAGCCAGGCCAAGGGCAAAGGGGAAGTCCGCGAAGGTAATCGCGTCAGCACTAAAGGCGACGAGCGGAAGCCGGCGAGCGAGGACAAGAAATAGTCCGCCGACTAGAAAATCTTCGTGTACTTGTGACAGTAAGGGGAGTCGCCCTTGGCCTCG
>JAYWBY010000190.1:0-5955 GCA_043781115.1 Pseudomonadota bacterium | reverse complement strand
CCGGAACCGTCGAGTTCATCGCCGATGTCTCCGCGGGCCTCGCCATCGATCGCTTCTACTTCATGGAAATGAACACGCGGCTGCAGGTCGAGCATCCGGTGACCGAAATGATCACCGGCGTCGACTTGATCGCCTGCCAGATCCGCGTCGCCGAAGGCGAGCCCCTGCCATTCAAGCAAGCTGATTTGAAGATCAACGGTTGGTCGATGGAGGCACGGATCAACGCCGAAGACCCGTCGCGCGACTTCGCTCCCAGTCCGGGTCTGGTCTCTGCCTTGGAATTCCCCGGCGGACCGCACATTCGCGTCGACAGCCACCTTTATCCCGGTTACCGGATCCCCGACGCTTACGACTCGATGGTGGCGAAGATCATCAGCTGGGGCGCGACGCGCGAGGAAGCGACCGCGCGCCTTAGCCGGGCTCTGGCGGAGTTCCGTTTGGCCGGCGTGCCGACGACGGCGAAATTCCACGAAGCGTTGCTCGCGCATCCTGCCTTCGTCAAGGGCGAGATCACCACGCGTTTCATCGAGCAAAACGCGACCTACTGGGCCGAGACCCTCGAAAACAAGAAGGAGAATGGCGACGAACTCCTGGCGGCCTTAGCCGCCGTGCTCGTCCAAGACGAGACGGCGCCGAAGGGCAACTCCGAGGCCGGGCCCAGCGCTGCCGTTTCCCATTGGCGCAGGGCCGCCGCCTTGGAGGGCCTCGGGTGAAACATCAAATCGAGGCTGGAGGCAAAACTCATCACGTGACGCTCCCCGACGCCTTGGCCGACGGCCAAGCTTTCGACCTGGTGCTCAACGGCAAGGCCCATACCGGCGTATGGCTGAGGCGCGTCGCTGTGCTCGTCGTGCGCGACGCGCGCGGCTTGGAGCGGCTCTTTCGCGTGCGTTCCGCGGTGGTCGGGGCCGGCGAAAACGGCGAATCGACGCTAGATGCCGAGATCAAGGGGCTGCCGGCGCAAGGCGTCGTCAAACTCAAGGCCAGCGTTCGCCCAGACGTCCCAGGCCAAGGAAATCGCGCGAGGGCCGCCGGAGACGGTAGCCAAGTCGTGCGTAGTCCCATGACCGGCAAAGCTTTGAAGGTGCTCGTCAAGGTCGGCGATTCGGTGGAAGCCGGCGCCCCGCTGGTCATCGTCGAAGCCATGAAAATGGAGAATCGCCTCTTCGCCGCCGGCCCCGGGGTGGTGCAGAAAGTCTTGGTGAAGGAAGGCGACGCCGTCCAAACCGGCAAGGAACTCGTGCGTCTCTCTCCTGTCGCGGGAGCGCATGCAAAAAGCCGGAGCTAAATCGCCGCTTGACCGCCTGGCCATCGCCCTGTCGATGGTCTTCGGCATCGGCAAGATTCCAAAGGCGCCGGGGACGTTCGGCTCGCTGCCGGGCCTAGGGCTCGGCTACCTGGTGCACGTTGGCGCCCAGGGTTGGACGGCGAGCGGCGACAGCGGCTTTTCGGGTGTCGTGTTGACGGCGCTCCTGCTCGCCCTTGCTGTGGCTTTCGCTTATTGGGCGATTGCGCGCACCGAAGCCGTGCTCGGCATCCACGACGATCAACGGATCGTCATCGACGAGGTCGTCGGCCAAGCGATCGCCGTAGCGTTCGTTGCGCCTTCGTTGCCGGTGTACTTGGCAGGCTTCCTCTTGTTCCGGTTCTTCGACATCACCAAACCGTTGGCCATTGGCACCATCGACCGGGAACTTCCGGGCGCGGCCGGGACCTTGTTCGACGACGTGCTCGCCGGCCAGGTCGCCGCGGCGCTCCTTTGTGGCGGCGTCATGCTCCTGAAACACTACGCCTTATTGCCATAATTTGGCGCTTCGCGGCAACCCTCCGTTTTGAGACGCCAGGCCAGTTCATGCTAAGATTAATGAGTACCTGCCTTCCACCTTGCCCTTTCAGCCAAACATTCGTTTCGAGGATCGCCATGAACATGTGCGTTCGTCTCCTCAAAGGAGCCTTGCTCGTCTCGCTACTTTTCGTCGGCCAAGCCTGCTCGACGGGTGGCGGCGGCGGCGCGGGCGTCTCCGGCAACGAAGACGGCTCGGCTCCGATCAACGACATGGAGTCGAACGAGTACAAGAAGGCCATCGTGCGCTGCTACAAGACCGGCGGCACGCGCGTCGTGAAGATCATGGGCCAGCTCCGGTGCTACTGAACGCTTAGCTCTTGGCCACGAGCCAGTAGGCCTTCACCTCACCCTTGCCCTTGACCTCGATGACGCCGCGCTCCTCGCAGACGAACTGGTTCTTGATCAATTCGTAGGTCGGCGCCGAGATTTGGATCTTGTTCTGGATCCCGTGGGATTCCATCCGGCTAGCGACGTTTACCGTATCGCCCCAAATGTCGTAGGCGAACTTGCGGTGGCCGATGACGCCGGCGACGACGGGGCCGCTGTGGATGCCGAAGCGCACGGTCAGCTCGAAGTCGAGCGTGTCGTTGATCCGGGCGATCTCGGTCTGCATCTCGAGCGCTAGGCTGCAGATGTTGACGGCATGCTGTTCGTCGGCGACGGGGACGCCGGCCACCGCGAGGTAGCAGTCGCCGATCGTCTTGATCTTCTCGACCTTGTGCCGGTCCATCATGCCGTCGAACGAGTCGAAGATCCGGCTCAGAAACTCGACGACGTGCACCGGGTCCATCTTGCTGGTGATCGGCGTGAAACCGACGATGTCGACAAAAAGCACCGAGACGACCTCGAAGCGGTCGGCGATGGTGCCTTCGTTGGCCTTCAAGCGCTCGGCGATCTTTTTCGGCAAGACGTTGAGGAGTAGACGCTCGGACTGGTCCATCGCGACGCGTAGCTCTTGGGTCCGCTCCTCGACGAGGATTTCGAGGCCTTCCGAGTACTTCTTGATTTCGGCGTTCTTCGCCTTGAGTTCGTCGAGCTGGACCCGGTGTTTGGCGTGCAGGACGCGCTCGATGCTGATGTCCTGGACGGAGACAATGACCTGACGCTGGCCGTCGGGTGTCGTGAAGGGGACCGCCTTGAAAATGCAGTCGCGAACTTCGCCGCCGCCGACGTCGACGGTTGTCTCTTCGCTGACGAGCGGCGCCCACTCCCGAAAGCAGCGTTCCAAAAACTCGCTGCCGGTGATGACTCGACTGGCCAGAACTTTGCGAATTGGCTTCTGCCGGAGTTTTCGCGGCGCCAACTTGGTGAAAGCCGAGAACGACGCGTTAAAATAGGCGACGCTCAGGTCTTCCGCGATCGCCGCGACGGGAATCAGCAGGTCGTCATAAAGCCCGTAGGCCTTAGGCGCGAGTTCCTCTAGATTTTTCGCCGACGACGACACCAAGCCCCTCCAAGCCTTCAGGACTTACCGTCCTAGTCATCGGCGGCTACGAGGGCGAACCTGATTGGGGATCTCGCTGGTTCTTATAAATATCTATTTTATTAGATAGTTATATGTCATCCGAGGGCCTTCTTTACCGCAGCCCTGAGGTGGTTGGGATTGAACGGTTTGACGAGCCAGCCGGTAATGCCAGCGACCTTGCCTCGCTCGATTTGGTCCGCCGTCCCTTCCGTCGTGACGAGGATGACGGGGACGTGGCCGTTCGACGGGAGCTTTCGGATCGCCGCCGTCATGTCGATGCCGTCCAGGACGGGCATGTTCAAATCGGAAATCACCAAACAAATATCGGCGTCCGCCTTGAAGCGCAGGACGCCTTCGTCGCCGTTGGCCGCTTCCACGATTTGAAATTCGCTAGCGGCGAACGCGGCGACAACTTGCCTACGAGCGCTAATGGAATCATCAACGACAAGGATTTTTCTACTCACGAGGTGGTCTCCAAGGCCGACGCGAGGGTGGCGACCGGGATGTCTCATTTTAGCCACCACGGGGTGTCGTTTCAATGTAGAATATCCGTATGCCTAGTCTTCCGCCCAAGCTCAGAAACTACTTCACCGAAGCGATCGTCGAGTCTCTCGGCTACGTCGACCAAAATCGGAAGTTCGAGATGCACCGCCCGCCGAGCGACGACTCGGCGCTCTTGAAGCTACCACTTACGGCCATCATCCGCTTCCAGGGCGAACGCTTCAGCGGAGCGTTGACATTCGCGACGAACGCGGAACTCTTGAAGGTCACCAATCCCATCAAACAGATCCCGAAGGGCCAAGAAGACCAATACCAGCGGGATTGGCTCGGTGAAATCGCCAATCTGATCCTCGGGACGCTGAAGAGGAAGCTGGCAAATCATGGTTTGACGTTCAAAATCGGCACGCCGATATACGGCCATTACACCGAGACGACGGCGATGATCCTCGAACGCTTCGGCGAATCGGCTTACGGAGACGAGGGCTATGCCGGCGACCTTTGGTTCGAGGCCAACGGCCAACGCTGCTGCTTTCAACTCGGCGTGAAGACCAGCGAAACGTTCGCTTAGCCGACGAGTTTGGCGACGTTACGAAGCTTAAAGAAGAACGTGAAGACCGTACCGCTAGCGTCTGACTGGTCGAGCTCCAAGCTTCCGGAACGCGAGCGAACCTCGTTGACGACGGCGTCGAGACCCACTCCTCGCCCCGAAACCAAACTGATCGCGTCCTTGGTGGTTAGGCCCGGCGCGGCCAGGACTTCTAATGTTTGGCGAAGAGTTGCGTCGGCGGCCCGGTAAACTAGGCCAAGATTTTTGGCGCGAAGCTCCAGAGCCTGCCGGTCGATCCCGCCACCGTCGTCCGAGAACTGGCCCACGCACGTGCCACCCTCCCAAGTTAGCGCCAACTTCAACCGCCCGGTCGGCGACTTCCCCGCGCGCCGGCGGTGTTCAGGCGCTTCGAGTCCGTGGTCCAAGGCATTGCGCATCAGGTGGCTGACGATGTGGTTTAGCACTAGCAGGTCGTCACCGCTCGGCTCGCCTATGCAGTGAACTTCGAGGGACGCCGGTTTGCCGAGCTCGCGCGCGAGTTCGTCGACGGCGGCATGCAGGTCGGCCACGAAGCCCCGCCACTCGCCTGGGGGCGAAGTCTTTGGCATCGAGCCTTGGCCAAGCTCGACCAACGCCTCGAGACCGAGGCTGAGCGACTGAACGTCGGCGACGAGCTGACTCCGGCGCTCGTCCGTGACCTCCGCGGGACGGGCGCGATAAAGGTCCAGAACGTCTTCTGCTTGGTGGGCGAAGTGCTCAAGAAAGGCTAGCCGGTAGTGCCGGGCGCCGCCTTTGATCGTATGGAGGTGGCGAAAGAGCGCGGGGACATCGAGCTTCGCCCTGTCGCCGAGACCTTGGCTAACCGCCGCCACCAACGAGTGGGCTTCTTTCACGAAGCGCCGGAGGCCGTCCCCTTCGGCGCCCGACGTCATTTTCCCCAAAAGCGCCAGCGCCTCGGCCACCCGCCGGTGGACGAGCGCCGCTTGGTCGCGGAGCGCCTCGAGTTCGGTGTCGTCGCGCACGGCGACCACCAAACGAAGGATTTCCGCGTCGCTGATGACAGCCGAGTAGCTCAAATTGAAGGCCAAGGGCCGCTCCCCGGCGGCGGCCGCTGGAAAGCGCAGGGCCTTGGGCGCGAACTTCACCAAGTCCTCAAACTGCTCGGGGATGAATAGGTTAAAGGCCGAGGCCAGGAAGTCGCCGAGCTTCTTGCGGACTTCGCCTTGGTTGGTCCGGGCCCCTTCGGGGAACAGAGCGTCGACCGCCAGCGTTCCCTCGAGGCGGCCCTTCCGGAGCATCGCCAAGGCGGCGCCGGAACATTGGGAGCCGATCTTGAGCGACCGCTCGACGACGAAGATGCCCTCGCGAATCGACTTCAAGATGCCTTCCGTTTCTTCCTTCGCGGTTCTCAGTTCCGCCGTACGGGCGTCGACCAGCACCTCCAGGCCTTCGGAGTAGCGCTTGATCTCGGCGTTCTTAGCCTTCAGCTCGTCGAGTTGGATGCGGTGCTTCGCATGGAGCACTCGCTCGAGGCTAAAGTCTTGGATCGCCAGCGCCAGCTCGCCTTCGCCGAGCGGAAAGATCTTGAGCACGACC
>JAYWBY010000189.1:0-5974 GCA_043781115.1 Pseudomonadota bacterium | reverse complement strand
CCGAAAACGAGACTGACTGAGACTAGAGAACGTAACGTCCGCTTCATGATCCACTCCGCCTTTGAACAGGCCACTTGCAATTCAGTGACGTTTACATTGCAAGGAGGGGGCCGCGGCTTATGGGTGGAATAAGGGGGGCGGAAAGGCCAATGGAAATATCAGCAAGATCCTGATATCACTTATGTAACGGACAGACGGTGGACGATTCGGTCGATTCGATTCAGACGCCCATTTAGTCAATCCCTTAGCGTCCTGTAAACGGAATGGTCGGGGATGCTAAGATCAAAGGCTATGAAACTTCGCCAAACTTTTTCGGCTTTGATGGTGCTCTCAATAACAAGGTCGACCTCACGGAGCACTGGTAATGCTCTTATCGGTCGACCTAGGAAAAACATGAAGAAGGCGGTAAATTATCGGTAGAAACAGTCAGATGGCTGCGTCAAAGTCCGTCGCTAACCGATGATCGGCCTCACTCGAATTCGAGTCTAAGTTGCTCGATCTTCTGCTTCGTCTCGTCGAGTCTACCGCGCATCGTCTTGATCAGGCCGTAGCCCCGTTCGACCTTCTTCACCATCTCGTCCAAGTCGAGGTCCGGCGACCCGACGTCGCGGACGATGCCTTCGACCTCTTCGAGCATGAGGCGATAGGATTCGGACTCTTTGGGCTTCGTAGTCATGGAGCTGGCTCCTCTTTTCCTGCAATTTGTAGTTTAAGTTTGCCGTCCAGCAAGCGCACGGTCACGAAGTCGCCGACGGTGGCGTCGACCAAGCGGCGAATGGCGCCGCGGCGGCCGCTCAGCTGCGTCCAGCCGTCTTTCAACCAAGGCTTCGGGTCACGACCCGTCAACTTTTTCTCGAATTCGGCCAAGGCTGCGGCGCGCGCGCCGATGCCGCGCTCGGCGTTGAGCGCCATGGCCGAAGCGAACTGGCCAAGCCGACCCTTCAAGGTTGCGAGCCGCCCGTCGCTCTGACGCTGCAGCCCGTGGGCGTGGCTCGAGAGCTGGGCGCCGCGCGCCTCCAGCGCCCGCGCTCCGCCTGCCGCGAGGCGTTCGGACAAGGTCGCCGTCAACAGACTGAACTCGTCGACGCGGCGGGCCAAGAGTTTGGCGAGGCCGCCTGCTAGCAGGTCGATGCGCTGGCGCGTTTCGACGAAGCGGCTGGCGACGAAATCGGCGGCGGCGGTCGGCGTCTTTTGGCGGAGATGGCAGATTTCCTCGGTCACCGAAACGTCGTCGTGGTGGCCGATGGCCGCAACGACGGGTACGGGACAGGTGGCGACGGCGAACGCCAGCTCGCGCGCGTCGAACCACCGGAGATCGGCGGCGCTGCCGCCCCCGCGCGTGATGACGACTAAGTCGACGTCTTGGGCGACGAGCTTCGCCAAGGCGCGCACGACTTCGACCGGCACCTTCTCGCCCTGCATGGGCGCGGGCGCGAACAGCACCTCCCCGGGGAAGCCCAAGCTCAAGAGCTGGTCCATGAAGTCGGATTCGGCACGCGAGCCGGCGGCGCTGATCAAACCGACGCGGAACGGGAAGGGAGAGAGCCGCAGCCGCCTTTGCGCTTGGTCCAGGCCTTTGGCGCGCAACTCTTTCAGGAGCTGCTCGCGGGCCAGCGCTAGGGCGCCCTTGGTGAATGCTGGGTCCAGGTCCTCGACGACGAGGCTGACCGAGCCCCGGTCCTTGTAGAGTTGAACTTGGCAGAGGCAACGGATCTGCATGCCGTCTTGCAGCACTTCTTCCAGACGCTCCTTGCCGTGCTTGGCTTCCAGCGCCGCGCGCGTGCCGCCCCAGAGGATCGAGCGCACGGTCAGCGTGCCGCTGGCGTGGCCCTGGGCCCGGCCCTCGGCTAAGTCGAAGAAGACGCCGCTCGCCTTGACGCTCAAATTTTGGATCTCGCCCGTCACCCAAAGCGCTTCCGGGAAGGCGCTGGTCACCGCGACGTGGAGCTTGTCCATCAGTTGGCGGACGGTGATGCCCGGCAGCGGCGTGTCGACGCGGGTGGCTCCGAAGCTCGGCATGGCGATCACAGGCAAGTCGAGCGGCGGCAATGGCTCGCTCATTTGCTCGCCGATTGGGCCGCCGCCGAAGCCTCGGCAGAGGTCGGCGATCAGGGTCAAGTTGCCGTCGGAGAAGGGCAGACGCCAGTTTTTGTCGGCGCCGTTAAAGCGGCCGCCGAGCGCCTTGATTTGGTCGCGGATAGGGTAGGTGTTGCCAAAGACGATGATGGCGACGCCTTGCTGACGGTAATGCACGGTCAAGCGACGATTTCCTCTGCGACTGGGGACCTAGGCGTTCGGGTCCCTTAAGTATTCCATGCCACGAAGCCTTGGGGCTCCGCCTCACTAAAATCACGCGACAGCCGGCCTCGGCTCCCCTAATATGTCCTAACTTCCCGTTTCGTGAAGGAGATTGGCGGATGGCCGGCAAAGTCGACATCGAAGCCCTGCGCACCGAGCTGGTCGGCATGGTGGCGGACGCTTTGAGTCCGACGGCCCTGCGCTACGGGTACAGCGACGTGCCGCTCGAGTCGACGATCAAGTGGCGGCCGATGGTCCTGATCCTCGGCAATTATTCATCGGGCAAATCGACTTTGATCAACGAACTGCTGGGCGGGACGATCCAAGCCACGGGCCAGGCGCCGACCGACGACTCGTTCACGGTGCTGACGTTCGACGATCAGGTGGCGGAAGGGCCGGTCCGCGTGACGGAAGAGCGCGAGGGCCAGGTCCTCCTCAACGATCCCGAGTATCCGTTCGCCGGCTTGAAAAAGCACGGCCAACGCTTCGCCTCGCACTTTCGTCTGAAAAAGATCAACGCCCCGTTCCTGAAGAATCTCGCTTTGATCGACACGCCGGGGATGCTCGACAGCATGGCCGAGCGCGACCGGGGCTACAACTACCAGCAAGTGATCGGTGATCTGGCCGAAATCGCCGACCTAGTCTTGGTCCTCTTCGACCCGCACAAGGCCGGGACCGTGCGCGAGGCGCACTCGAGCCTCCGCGACACCTTGCCGGCGAAGACGTTCGAAGACCGCGTGATGATCGTCCTGAACCGCGTCGACGAGTGCGAGAATCTGACCGACCTCTTGCGCGTTTACGGCACGCTATGTTGGAATTTGTCGCAAATGCTCGGGCGGAAGGACATTCCGATGATCCGCCTGACTTACTCCGAGGCGATGGCCAAGAGCGGCAAGGGGCTACGCCCGGACTACCTGCAATACTTCGTCAACCAGCGCGACGAGGTCAGGAACTACATCGCCGAGGCGCCTCGGTTCCGTTTGGACCATTTGGCGGCATATGTCGAACAGCACGGCGAACGCCTCCTGCACTTTCTGGAAGCGCTGCTCGGCTACGTCAAGGCGCGGCGCGGCTACGGCTTGCGCCAAATCGCCATCGGCGCGCTCTTGGCCGCGGCCCTGGGCACCGGCTCGGCGCTCTATCTCTTGCTTCACGGAGTCTTGGCCGACTACTACCAGGCGGCGGGCGTCGGCGCGTTGGTTGTCTTGGTCGGGACCGGCCTTTGGGCATTGGCGGTGTTGCCGGCGGCCTTGGTCGGCTTCCATCGCCGGACCTTGAAGGACCCGGACCGTTTGACCTCGCTGGACATCCAGAGCCGGCAAGACACGTGGTTGGCCGTGAGACCGCTGGTCCTGAAATACCTCGACCGGACGTCCGGCCGCCTCAAGGCCAGCGAGGTCAGGCGAGACGCTGCAATGATACGTAAGGTACTGGCGCGTCAAGCAAAAGACATTCGAGGGCAGCTTTCCGACCTGGCCACCATCCGGCGAGGGTAGGGTGCCGGGCGCTTAGAGATTTCCTAACCCGTTTCATGATAACGGAAGCTGGCTTTTTGACCTCAACCGCTAAAGCACCATGCGCCAACTCCTACCCATCTTGACGATATGCGCTGCCCTTTGGACCGCCGTGGCCCAGGCCGGGGAGCTGCCCCCCTTTCAATTGACCGGCCTCGCGGGCGCTCCGTCGCTCGCTAGTGCTTCGCTAACCGGCGAGCCTGTCGTGCTGCAGTTCTGGGCGTCCTGGTGCAACAGCTGCTCGGGCGTGGCGAAGGACTTGGAAGCCGTCTTCTCGAAACTAAAGTCGCGCCCCCGGCTCTTGTCCGTCAGCCTCGACGAATCCAAAGCCGCGGCCGAGGCGGGCACCCCGCGCCAAATGCGAGTAGCCGCCGCCGGCCAAAAGTTTTATTTCGCCGACGCCCGCCAGTTCGCCGCCGGCTTAGGCGATCTGCCCATCCCGACGGTGTTGGTGGTCGACCGTAAGGGTCAAATCGTCGCCCGCATCGTCGGCCACTGGGGCGAAGCCCAGCGTCAAGAAGTGAAAGCTCGACTAGAAGAAATCGCCAGAGACTAGGAGCCCTAAATGAAGATGTTTCGGTCGTTGCCCGTGCTAGCGCTGAGTGTCTTCAGTCTCTTCCTGGCGAGTTGCCAGCGTCCGGGTTCGGAGGCGAAACCCGCGGCGGTCACTTATTTGCGCGACGTCAAACCGCTCCTCGACGAACGTTGCACGAGCTGCCACGCCACGGGCGAGATCGCCTTCCCGCTAACGGACTACTCCTCCGTCTTGGCGAAGAAGACGGCGCTCGTCGTCGCGGTCCAGCAAAAGCGCATGCCGATCTGGCTCGCGGCCGCCGGCCACCAAACTTACAAAGACGACCCGTCATTCAGCGACGCCGAGCTGAAACTGCTGCAGGACTGGCAAAACGGCGGCTTCGCCGAGGGCAAAGCCTTGGCCAAAGGCCTCGAAAAACCGGCCAGCCACGGCGCCAACCTCGTCGACTTGGAAGCGGATGTGGCGCTGCCGCTCCAGCCGGACGGTGCGACTTATCTCCCAAACCAAAAAAGCGCCGACGACTACCACTGCTTCGTCCTCGACTGGCCTTTCGATCAAACCAAGTACATGGTCGGCTTCCAAGCGGTGCCGGGCGAAAAAAGCGTCGTCCACCATCTCGTCGCTTACATGGTCGACGCGCGCTTCGTGCCGATGCTCCGGCAGCTCGATGCCGAAGAGTCGGGCGCTGGCTACCAATGCTTCGGCGGGCCGCTGCCAGACCGCCTCGGCGAGCCCGACGTATTCGCGCGCATGAAAAAGGCCTATCCGAACGCCCTTCAGGGCATTCAGTGGAGCGGCGAGTGGCTCGGCCACTGGGCGCCCGGCATGCGCGGCAATCTCTTGCCCGAAGGCACCGGCTTGCCGATTCGGCCGGGCGGCGTCCTCGTCGTGCAAGTCCACTACTTTACGCAATCGGCGCCGAACACCGCCGACGAAGGCGGCGAGATCCGCTTCAAGTTCGCCGATCAGGTAGAGAAGCCTGGCATGATCCTGCCGCTCACCAAGGACGAGTGGCTGGACGGCCGCCAGAACCGGCTTTTGGTCGTGCCTCCTGGCGGCACGCAAACCGTCGAGACTGGTTTGGATTTCGCGTCCATCGTGGAGCGCGCCCGTTTTTTGACCGGCGTCAAGGGTGACGAACTAGATCACGTCGAACTCCATTCGGCCAATTTACACATGCATTCCTACGGCAAGAGCGCCGAAGCATTCCTGACGAACTCCAAGACTGGCTCGAAGGAAACGCTGCTCGAGATTCCGCAATGGGATTTGAACTGGCAGCGAGACTTCAACCTGGAGACACCGAAGATCCTGCCCGCGAGCGACCTCGCCGACTGGAGCCTAAATGTCACATGCACCTACGAGAACAAGTCGAACAAGGAAGTCTACGGCGGCCTTGGCTCGGGCGACGAGATGTGTTTCGACTTCTCGTTCATCGCCTTGGCGAGAAAGCCGTGAACGATCCAGGCGTCAGTGCGCCGCCTCGTCGAGATCCTCGTCGCACAGCGGGGCTGGCGGCGGGAGACTGCGGACACTAGAAAGAACGAGTGGGTCAAAGAAAAAGGAATCACGGAATCACTGAACGGCCGGCCGGAGTTGAATTACCTTCGGCCGGCCGTTCAGTGATTCC
>JAYWBY010000188.1:0-2073 GCA_043781115.1 Pseudomonadota bacterium | reverse complement strand
GAACCTCGACCTTGACAGGACCAACGACGGGACGACCGTCCGCTTCGGTCATGCGTCCGACGAAGCTGAGCGGCATGGTGTTGCCTTCGGCAAGCCCGGCGGCGGCTAAGGTCAGCGCAAGAATCAGAACACGCACTTGTTTAGATCGACTCATCTTAGGTCCTCAATGACTTAGAATCGGAATGAAACCGAGACTCAGCGACGAGCCGTCAACGGCTCGAATTCTTCCACCCGTAACCGAATAGGACCCCTCAAAACCGCTGCCAATCTCGCGCTTCGTACCATTGCTCGTCGTATAGAGGCCAAACAACGGAAAATCTTTCAGTTCGAACTTCGCTAGCGACCAGCGGGGCGGATCATTGTCGACCGACAGTCGCAAAGTATTTTGTCCATACTGAAGTACCTGGCGCGTCGATTCAGCGCCCAAATAAAGAGTTACGGTTGCCTTGGTCGGATCAAAGAGAAGGCCGGCGCGGTCAAGCGGCAGATTGATTGGCTGCAGTTCTAGGAGCGACTTCTTTTGGTCTTCATTCACCATAGAAAAGACACTGCCGCCGTCTGCGAACACAGGCTTCATGTCCAAAGTTATTGCGTTACGCGTTTGAAAGCGAACACGCTGCGCGGCGAAGCCGTCGACGATTTCGGGTTCAGTCGGCTGGGGGTCGACGACCGGAGCCGGTTCCGGAGCGTTAGGCGGTTCCCGACCGCCATCCGGCGCAGGATTGGGCTCGACCGCTGGCGCGGCATCGTGGACTTTGGCTTTGCTCAAATCGCCGCCGTCCATTTTGCTGCGGCAACTAGGCAACAGTGCGATTGCGGCGACGCTCAACACGCCGAAAAGCCAATGCAACCCCCAAATTTTTCTTCTCATTATCATAGAGAAGCATCGGCAGATTCTGGGCAATTCTTTAGCCGGCTAAAGAAGGCTTTTTTTCCTTTAACTACTGACTGTTAAAGGTCAAGGCCGGCCGTCAATTCATACCTGACCGCGGCGCATCGTGACGGCTGCGGCACCGCCAACTTCACTTACATCGCCGATCTGACTTACGAATGGTCGGTATCCACGTGTTGCCGTGATCCTTTTCAGTTTCGGCGAAGGGACGAAAGGCTGCGGCTTTTCCACACTGCGAAGATAGCCGGGTAAACCAGTAGCTCCAGCAACCCCGAAGTAGCTACGCCCCCGACCATCGGCGCGGCGATCCGCTTCATCACTTCTGCCCCAGTGCCTGTACTCCACATCACCGGCAGCAGTCCAATCAACGCGGCGCCAACCGTCATCAGCTTGGGTCTGACGCGCTGAACGGCGCCCTCGTGAATTGCACCCTTGAGCGTGTCCCAATCTCTCGGGCCTCCGGCCTTCAAGCGTGCGTCGTAGGCTCGAGTCAGATAGAGCAACATCACGACACCGGTCTCAGCGTCGAGACCTGCTAAAGCTAGAAGGCCGACCCACGAGGCCACCGAGAATTTGTAGTGGAGGATCCACATTAGCCAAATCGCACCCACCAGGGAAAAAGGCACGGCGGTAAGGACGATGCCGGTCTCGACGCCCGATTTGGTGTTCAGGTAAAGCAGCAGGATTATGATTAGTAGCGTCAGCGGCACCACATAGGTCAGGGTCTCTTTGGCCCGGCTTAGTGCTTCGAACTGGCCGGAGAACTCGAGGCGCACGCCTTCGGGTAGCTTCACTTGCTTGGCGATTTCGATTTTGGCTTGAGCCACGTACTCGGCCAGCCCGAAGTCTGGATCCGCGTCGGCATAGACAAGGCTTAGAATTTTGCCGTTTTCGCTGGCGATCATAGACGCGCCGGAGCTGACCTTGATCTCAGCCACCTGCGCCAGACGTACGTTTCCACCGGCTGGCGTTGGGATGACGACATCCCTGATGGCCTGCAGGTTTTGCCGGAAGTCCGCCGCGTAGCGTACCTGGATGCCGTACCGCTCGCGGCCTTCGATCGCGGTAGACGCAACGGTGCCGCCGAGGACGGTCTCGATCACCTGATGCACGTCGGCAATGTTGAGACCGTAGACGGACGCCACGTCGCGCTTAATCTCGATGTCAACGAACGAACCAGC
>JAYWBY010000187.1:0-6001 GCA_043781115.1 Pseudomonadota bacterium | reverse complement strand
ATCGCCCAAGCAACCGTCTTTGCGGCGGCGAACGCCGGGTCCTGGACGAGTTTCAACTCGTCCGCCGTCGGCCCGCGACGGAAAAGATCTTGGCTCAGCGTCGTAATGAATTCCGTCGGCGACTTTTGACGCTTGCAAGCGATAACTGCTTGCGGCTCCGGGGCAACGACCGCAAGGGCGTCGCTGCTTTCGGCTTTCGGCTCGGATTTGCCGTGGATCTTGTCCTTGGCCTTGTCCACCGCGCCGCAGCCTCCAAGTAGCGGCGCGAGGACAAGACATACACATGTCGTTCGCATGGCTTCCCTCCTAAGGGTGACGGGGATCATTGGCCGGCCCAGGTCATGATCGCGGCAAGGTCGGCGTCCGACATCACTACTCCGTTTTGCGGCATCCGCTGCCTGTCGGAAACTGGTAACTGGACGCGACGAGCGATCTCCGTGCGGTAGGAGTTGGCACTGCTGTAGTTGATTGAGAACGGGCGGTTACCGTGGCAACCGCCACAATTGCTTTGCAGAGCCGGTTGGAAGTTCTTCAGGAACGCCAGCTGCTCAGGCGGCAGTTGGTCTTCGCCAGCTTGCGGTACGTTGTCGCCGGGGTCCGCGCCGACGACGGGCGCCGCCACGGGCGTGAGCGGCACCGCCGAAATTTGAAAGGCCTCACCCGGTTCGATCTTGGTAGACACCTCGAGCATCGTCGAACCCGGGACGTAACGGAACTCTTTCACTTCGACGTTGCCTGTTCCGTAGACGTGGATCGTCTCGGGTTTGACGGCGGCCGGGAGCGTCACCGGGAAGTAGGCGGTACCAGTGCCTAGGCTAGCGAAGTCGTCCATGAAGAGAGCGAACGTTTTCTCGCAGATCGACCCAAAAAGACCGCCCGTCAGTTCTTGCAGCTTGATCTCTAGGTTTCGCTGCGGGGCGTGCTTCGGGTTGGTTTCCTTCGGTGGGTCGAGACCAA
Source organism: Pseudomonadota bacterium (assembly GCA_043781115.1). GTDB lineage: Bacteria > Bdellovibrionota_B > Oligoflexia > Oligoflexales > CAIYRB01 > CAIYRB01. The sequence continues at coordinate 5,044 of JAYWBY010000187.1, read as the reverse complement.
CGAAGGTGCATCCCGCCCGATCGGGCGCCAGAGTGGAAACGCTGAAGCCGTTGACGTGGTCTTTCATAGCGGTCATGACATCGTCGGCGTCAAAGGGATCGGCTGGGTTTTCCGTGGCGCCGACGTAGAGGACGGCCCAAAAGGCTTCGGGACGGAACAGACCGGCGACGTTACCACCGCCGTCCCGTTGGCTTTCGGTCAGCGCCGCGAGCAGGACTGAGGCCGGCAGCGGCGTGCCGCCGCGCGAACCGGCCGTGTCGAGCCTGAGTTCCAATGCATCGCTGAACTGAGCGGCGCCAAGCTCTTCCGCCTTCAGCACGAGATTCTGCGTGTCGCCCGTGGCAATCGGCGTCGCGGTCGGCGGCGGCACGTTGGCGTCGTTCGGGTCGTTGTCGACGTAATAATGATCGAAGACACCTACGTGCACGTCGCCGAGGTTCCACAGTCGGGCGCCCAGCACGGGCGCGGCGGCTTGGAGGTGCCGGTCCATCGGATCGGCGCGCGTATTGCCATCACGGATGACGAAGACGTCGATCGGGCGCTGTTGGTAGGCGGCCGTGAATTTGAAGGTCATCGCCGAAGCAGCGCTGGCGTCTGCTGCTGCTGCTGTGGCCGAGGCTTTGGAGCCACCATCGTGCGCCTTATGGCTCGGTTTCAAAGAGCCACAACCAGTCAACGGGGTCGCGAAAATACCCAATGATAGCGAGATGATATGACGTTTCATGGGGGGTCCTCTAAATGCGTCTTGGACTAAGAGTCACTACGACAGCCGGGAGACACGGTCGGAGGGCGGGGTTTGAACTTGAAAGAAATAGAAAAAGCTAACAGTGACCAGCTGTTAACTGAGGACTATAGCGGGCGGCTCGTTAGGTTCGGAGTTAGGGCGTCGACGCCCGGCGGCTGGCCGACGCCGAGGTTGAGATCCAAGAAAATCAACTTCTCGGCCTTCGTCGGTCAAGACCAGGGCCTTCTAAGGGACGGCGCCAAATTCACCGACGAGGACTCTCAAGTTACGAATCTAAGCGCCTTTACGGTAGCGCTAAGAACGGCGTCGTCCGGTCTCCGCTTGCTTTTCCCTTTCTGAGGTTCCCATGTCCGCTACTCCCCTAATGCCTACCATCTTCGTGGCGCATGGCTCGCCGATGAACGCTCTGGGCGGCAATGACCACGCGCGGGCGCTCGCCGCTTGGGGCAAAGGCCTGCCGCGCCCGAAAGCCATCGCGGTAATTTCGGCGCACTGGCGTACGCGCGGGACGCAAGTCCTTCGCCATCCGCGGCCGCCGATGATCTATGACTTCTCGGGTTTCCCGCCGGAGCTTTCGGCCATCAAATACCCGGCTCCCGGCTCGCTGGACGTGGCCGACCGCATCGTCACGCTGCTCGCCGGCACCGGCGCTACGCCGACGACCGAGTGGGGCTATGACCACGGCGCGTGGTCCGTGCTCTGCCATATGTTTCCCGCGGCCGACATCCCCGTGACGCTGATCGGGCAAGACAAGAAGGCGCGGACGGAGGACCACTGGCAAGTTGCGCAGAAACTCGCGCCGCTCCGTGCCGAGGGGGTCCTGATCCTGGGCAGCGGCAACGTCACGCACAATTTAGGCGACCTCTCATGGGAGGACGGCGCCGAGCCGATGCGCTGGGCCGTCGACTTCGATTGCTACATCAAGGAATCGCTCGAAGCGCGGAATCTCGACGCGCTTCTGCGAATGCAGGGTGCCCCCGCGGAACTTTGGCGAAGAGCCCTGCCGACAACCGAACATTATATGCCGCTGATTTATGCGATGGGCGCGACCGACGCCAAAGACCGCGTCGCGTTCCCCTACATGGAAATGCAGAACGGCTCGCTCTCGATGCGCTGCGTTCAATTCGGATGACATTTCGGTTAAATAAAAAGGCCCGGATCCAGTTAAGGATCCGGGCCTTCGCTTCACAAGAACTTAGCCGTTGAGGATCTTCAACAGCGCGCGGGCCGCCGAGACCAGCTTCTGGTCGCCGTGGGCCAAACCGTCGGCAACCGTCGCTTGCAGCGAAGCGATCGTCGTGTCGACGGCCGGGCTCGTGCCTTTGAACGTCAAGAGCGCCGTCGCCGCGAGCGAGCGCTCGGTGGCGAAGCCGGCCAGGTCAGCCGAGCCGCTGTTCAAACCGTTCAGAGTGCTGGTGACCAGCGTCTCGACGGCTAGGTCTTCGAAGTGGCTCAGGTCGCCGGCCGGGCTCATCGACAGAGCGAAAGGCGACGCCAAGTCGAAGGTCAAGTTGTTGGAGAGGTCTTGGCGGATGCGCGACAACGACGCCTTCACTTTGGCGGTGATCGCCGCGTTGAAGAGGTCGGCGGCCTTCGCGGCGTTCACCGTGCGGTCGGCGTCGGTGTTGCCGAGCGCCGTGTTGCTGATGGCGGCGGCCTTGATCGCTTCGGTAAGCGCTTGAACGGCGGCGGCCGGCGCGTCCGGAAGCGCACGGAGGGCAATGGCTTGTTTCAACACGTCCACGTAGCGGCCGCGGAAGACGGCTTCGTCGACTTCGACGCCGTTAGCCCAAGCGCGGAGGGCGCCGTTGGCGTTGTTGCGGATGTTGACGCGAACCGACTGGGCGCCCGAGGCGATGAAGTAGCCGGCGAGCGTGCCGACTTTCGTGCCGAGGTCGGTCGTAGTTTGGTTCAAGACGTCGACGGTCGGAACGTCGGTCGGGGAGGCGATCTTCGCCATGAACTCTGCGGTGAGATCCGTGACCATCTCGGCCAAGGTCTTCGCTTCAATGCCCGTGGCGCCGGAGGCGGCGACCAAGTTGTGGAACGAGTGCTCAACCGATAGAGACGGGTTGTTCTCGGCATCGTAACGGACGCAGAGAGGATCCAAGCCGCCGTCGGTGTTGTCGGCTTCGGCGTCGTTGCAAGCCGGGACGACGAGATCCTCGGCTTTGACGTCGGCGCCGTGGTTGTAAAGCTGGCTGATGATCTGACGGTCATACTCGAGCGCCGGGCCGTTGCTGCCGCCGATATCTTGGAAGAGGTCCATTTCGTTCTGGTAGAAGTTGTAGTCCATGACCGACCAGCTGGTCGGATTGGTTTCGCCGGCCGGCTTCGTGCCGTCGAAGGCGAGCGAGCCTTTGAAGTTGTGGTCGAGGCCCAAGGAGTGACCGACTTCGTGGAAGAGCGTCGACATCATCAGGCGTTTGCCGAACTCGTCGAGACTGTGGGGGACCGAAACATTGCCTTCGCCGATGGCGGCGGCCAAAGCGTCGGCCGAGACGGAAACATCTTCAGCAGAGCGCATGCAGCTCATGACTTGGCGTTGACGGCCGAAGATCACTTCCGGCGATTTCGGAGAGAGCAGTTGGCTCAGCTCTTTGGCGCTCGGCTGATGCGTGTCGGTACGCGTTTTCCACAATGCGATACCGATGTTGTACCAGGCGTAAGGCATGTAGATCAGACTGTGGCTTTGGATGCCGCTCATCGGGTCGATGGCTTGGCTTTCGTAAGCAGCGCCGGCTTCCGCCACGCTATCGAAGTTGATGACGTTGTAGCGCGGGTCGCCGAGCTTGACGCCGTCCGGGAGGCGGCCCAGGAAGCGCATGACGTTGCGGTTCAGCTGAGGCGTGAAGTACCGGTTCCAGCCTTCGACGCCGCTCTTTAGGACCGGCATGAATTTATCGGGAGCGTTCGGGGTCGTGTACCAGTCAATCGTGCCTTTGTCGCCAAGGGCGAAACGGCTGGCGTAACCGGTTTGGAGGCGAACAGTGTCACCATTTTTGTCCTTCGGAGTATAAACGCGTTCGCCGCTCAGGAACCGGTAACGGTCGGCCAAAGGCTCGAACTGTGCGTCGGATTCGAGGCCCGAGTAATCGGCAGGGACGAGATTGGCGCGCGGGAAGACGCTTTCCATGAACGTCTGCACAGTGCCGTTTTTCAGGAGCAGCGCGGTCTCTTGCATCAGGTATTCGCCGTCTTCGACGAAGTTCAGCGAGCGCACCCAAACCTGTTTCGGGGCGTCGGTGCCCTTGCCGTTGTAGACTTCGTTGAGCACCAAGCCGCCTTCGGCGAACTTGACGGTCAGGGTTTGGTCGTCTTCCGCGGTGACGGTGTAGGTCGCGAGTAGAAGTTCCGGGTGGTTGACGACGCTCTCGTAGAGGCGGCTTTGGTCCGCGACGAGCTGGAGTTCGTCACCGAAGCGGCGGAAGAAGCAGGGCACGTGGCCGAGTGCTTCCGACTGCGGGATCAAGTCATATTGAGCGTCGGCGCCGGAGCTGTACTGGAGGTCGAAGCCGTAGAGGAATTCGCGGTTGAAGATGCGGTCCTTGCGGAACGTGACGGTGCCCGTGACGGAAGCGCTGGCGGGGGTGGCCTGCGCGTCGGTAGAGCGTTGGTCGGCGGCGTGGAAGCGCTCGATGTTAGCTTCGTCTAGGGCTTCGGGAAGCGACTCGGATTTCGCGTCGACGGCCGAGATCATCGCGTCGTGGCTTTTGCCTCCGAACGGGCTCTTCGCCCAATCACTCTGGCCGCAACCGGCCAACGTCGCGATCGACAGACCAAACAAACTGAGATTACTGACGACTTTGTTAAGCACGAAACCCCTCCCTTAGTATTGGGACGGGATCTTTATCAAATATGAAGAAATTAAGCCATGCCGCCAAACTTGCGCGGACGGTCGAGTGTTTAGAGTCTCAAGCCTTACAGGCCCTTGCCTTTGAACCAGCCCAGCATTTTTTCCCAGCCTTCCTTCGCCGCCTTCTCATTGTAGCTAGGACGGTAATCAGCGTGGAAACCGTGCTCGGCCCCCTTGAAGACTTCGAGCTCCGACTGACTCTTGCCTTTCGCCAACTCTTTCCGCATCTTCTCGATCGAATCGAGGGAAATGCCGGTGTCCTTCTCGCCGTAAAGGCCGAGGACTGGGACTTTCAGCTCGGAGGCCGCTTCAATCGGGAAATGCTTGACGTTCGGAGCAGGCTCGCCAATGAGCTTGCCGTACCAAGCGACGCCGGCTTTCAAAGCCGAGTTACGCTCGCAGTACATCCAAACGACGTTGCCGCCCCAGCAAAAGCCGGTGAT